>CAYNDN010000749.1:0-2398 GCA_964395075.1 uncultured Lentimicrobiaceae bacterium
CAAACACTAATCAGCAAAGAAGAATTTACCCACAAAAATGGTAGTAGAACCAATTATTTAATGTTCAAGCACCATTTTGCGAACCTGATTAATATCATCACCGGTTAACGAGAAATAATAAACGCCTGGTACCAAATGATGCAGCGAAGCATTGAAATGCTCAAAATAGGCACCAGCATCCCGAACTTCATGATCGATAAGTGTGATGACATCCCTGCCCATAATGTCGGTGATCTTGAGTGTGACCTCAGATTTTGATTTTATCTTGAAGGAGAAATGGGTTGATTCGCTGAAGGGGTTCGGGTAGTTCTGCTCTAAAGCAAACGGAATGGCCGGCTCTTCGTATTCCGGAGTTGAGGTGATTAAAGAATCAACAATTGCAGTCCATACGCTCAGGCTGCCATTGTGCAGCCTTGTCCATATTGGCCGAACAATGCCATTGTGAGCCGAAACATTGTTATAATCCCCAAAAAACACAGATGAAATCGGAAGAAAGGGTTCCTCGCTTACTTTGAAATTTACAAACGTATCGCCGCCATCAATCGAGAATGCCATGTAAACTTCCGTATTGTTATCATCATAATTACGGCGATCATAAAAAACAAACCAGAGGTATCCGGTTACCTGGTCAACAGCCATCCAGGTAAAAAACTGATGTCTTCCCGGCGGGTCGTCATTTATGCGGACAGGCTCCGACCACGTTTCTCCGCCATCGGTTGATTTCACGAGCCAAACATCGGTATCGTCGAGGCCATAACGCTGATCCGTCCAGTTGATATAAATGGTGCCGTGGTTTTCTCCGCCACTCAAATCGCAAACGGTAACCGGAAGCCCATTACATCTGGAAATACCGGGAATGTCATAGGTCCAGCCACCCGGAAATTCCGTTACAAAAATGTCATCCTCAAGCCAGGTTTCACCCTGATCCAGAGATTTATCGAACACAATACCTTCAGGGCCTGCCCAGGCTACATAGATTTCTCCGTTTGGGCCTACGGCCGGAACGGCGCCTTCCACCGTGTTATCATCATCAATACAATCACCGTCAACTTCGTTAATCCGAATGGCCGGCGACCAGGAATCACCGTTATCTATTGATTTTGAAAACATGATGTTGCTGCGGTCGTTGGGATTTGAACTGCCGTAATCGTCAAACTGCGTCCAGGTTACATAAATGTTTCCATTACCCCGGTCAACAACGGCCCATTCTTTGTCCTGCGCCTTATTGCCGTTCAATCCCATGTAGGTTCCGTCATTCCAGGTTTGACCACCATCGGTAGATTTCTGGCAAACGATCCTGTCGATCCAACTCCCTCCGGGGGGATTGCTCAGGTGAAAAAACAGGTAATTCCCGTCATTATCGACAATGGTAACCGGATCGCCCCAAACGCCATACGATGCCGAATACAATACATCCACATTCCAGGTATGGCCACCGTCTTCCGAATAGAAAACATTGTTGATATTCGATCCTGCAATAATCCGGTCGGTGTTGAAGGGATCGATGTAAATGGTGGGCTCCTCCGGATTATTGGAATTGGTAATCATAATGTTTTCGTGCTGTGCAGCAAGATTAAGTGCGAGAAAAAGTGTTAAAATCGAGAAGATAAAATGCTTAAGATTCATCATTTTTAAATTTTGGGTTGAATTAACAAAATTAGGTTTTTTTTGAAATTCAGTTTTTTAACTTTGTCATCTGATTCTAAGTCATCAAATCAGAAAAACGTAAATAACAGAAAAAGAAGAAAGATGAAAGAAAGCAACCGCATAGAGTTTAAACGTCAGTTAAGCGACGATTTAGAAAAAGAGGTTGTTGCATTTCTTAACTATCGCGAAGGTGGAAAATTATATATTGGGATTGATGATGATATTGAAGAAATAGATTCACAGAAAAGTTCACAGAAAATTCTTGAATTGATTGGTGAAGATCGATACATCACTACAAATAGCATGGCTGAAAAGCTAAATATAAGCCGAAGAGCTGTTGCAAAGCAAATAGCCATTTTAAAAGAAAATAATTACTTAAAACGTATTGGCCCTGCTAAGGGTGGGTACTGGAAAATTATTAAAGCTTGAGAATTATATACAGTAATTTAACTACAAAAATAAACTGATGAAGAAAATCGCACTCCACTGGCAAATACTTATCGCACTGATTCTGGCTATCATTTACGGAATAGTCTTCCCAACTGAATATGCCATCGATAATGCTTCAGCCAAAAAGATGGAAAAGAAGATCATTAACAAGGCTGTAGTTCAAAAAATCAAGCAACTTGACGGGAAAACCTTCACCACCCAAAAATCTCTGGAAAGTGCAATTTCAGAAAAGCTGAGCGAAGCTGAATTTAACAAGCACTATCCATCAATTGTAAAAGCATCCTACCGAAACCCAGCCGTT
>CAYNDN010000750.1:0-1805 GCA_964395075.1 uncultured Lentimicrobiaceae bacterium
TGAGAGACTGAACGATTCATAAATATCAATGATTACTTCCTTAATCAATCAATTCTTTAATGGCTTCCATATTCATATCTTTCAGCGGGTTATCCGACCGGATAAAAAGGTCGGCCAGGTTGGCTTTGCGGCGTTGGAGTTTCAGGATTTTTTCTTCAATGGTTCCAAGGGTGATGAACCGGTAAGCAAAAACGTGACGCTTTTGCCCAATGCGGTGGGCACGGTTTATGGCCTGATTTTCTACCTGCGGGTTCCACCAGGGATCAAGAATAAACACATATTCCGCCTCGGTAAGGTTCAGTCCGACTCCACCGGCTTTTAAAGAAATAAAAAACACATTGCGTTCAGGATCGGTCTGGAATTCTTTGATGATATCAGCCCGCTTGCGCGATTGCCCGGTAAGGAGGGAATATTTCATTTTGCGCTCATCAAAGTATCTTGTGAAAATTTCGAGATGCTTTACAAATGAGGAGAACACCAACACCTTATGCCCTTCGCTGATCAACGTTTCAAGGTTACGGATTACCTCATCAAATTTTCCGGATCCCATCTCCCAGTCATCTTCTGTCATGGCAGGATGATTAGCCAGTTGCCGGAGTTTGGTCAGTGCCTGAAGCATAACAATGGCAGAATTGGCCACACCGTTTAGCTCAATGTTTTGAAGAATAAAATTCCTTACACTGATTTTTTCGCTGGCATAAAGTTCCTGCTGTTCGGGCAGCATATCGCAATAAATGTACTCTTCACTTAACTCGGGCAGTTCTTTTTCTACCTGTGTTTTGGTGCGCCTTAGCAGAAAAGGCTTAATGATGAGATGCAGTTTTTGCTGTTTTTTTTCATCGTTGTTTTTTTCTATGGGCGTGGCAAAATATCGCCTGAAAAAGTTGAGGTCGCCCAATAATCCCGGATTCAGGAAATGCATTTGCGACCACAGGTCGGTGAGTGAGTTTTCGATGGGAGTACCACTGAGCGTAAGGCGGTGTTTGGCATTCAGCCTGAAAATTGCTTTTGCAGCCTTTGATGTGGGATTTTTAATCATCTGGCTTTCGTCAAGCACGATATAATCGAACGGGATTTTTTCAAATGCTTTATAATCGTTTCTGATGGTGCCATAAGTAGTGAGCACGATGTGTGTGTTAGCGATTTTATTGAACAGTTCGAAACGATTTGGACCAGTATAGTTGAGGTGGCGGAGGTGTGGTGCAAATTTCCGGATTTCGGCCTGCCAGTTATGGATCAGTGAGGCCGGCATTACCACCAGGCTTGGATTACCCGACGCATCTGCCCGTTCTATTTCATCAAACAAATCAATCTGGCCAACCATTTGGGCCGGTGGTTTTTCAGTATTTTCGGTTTTTTGTTCGTTGATGTGTTTTACAATAACAGTTAGTGTTTGCAAAGTTTTACCAAGCCCCATGTCATCGGCGAGGCAGCCACCGAACAGTCGTGTTCTTAAAAAGTCGAGCCACCGAAAGCCCTCCTCCTGATATGATCGCAGTGTTGCATGTATGTTTGCAGGTAATTCGGATTGTGACTTCTTGTTACCGTTCAGGCCTTTTTTTAATACTTTCCTGGTGATCGTAAAAGTTTGTTTCATCGACTGCGTAACAAGGTCTTTGTGCCAAATTTTTACCCTGACATTTTCTTTGTGTACTACACCAAAAGTTACCAGGTCAGCATATTTGCTGAACCAGGCTTCGGGTAATATGGCTATTCTGCCATCGGGGAGCTTGAATTCGCGGATGCCGTTGAGCAGGTACTTTCGCAATTGAATAATGGGGATTTCAAAATCATCGCCAAATTTC
>CAYNDN010000750.1:1815-2398 GCA_964395075.1 uncultured Lentimicrobiaceae bacterium
GGCATACACATCAAACCAGTCATTTTTTTCGTCAACTTTTACCGTCATTTCGATGGTTTCAGTAAAATACTGTATTTCCGACAAATCCTGCTGCAATCTGAATCCTTTGGATCGCAACACGCCGGCATGTTCATTCAGCCAGCCTATAAGGTCGTATTTTTCCTGCTGGTCATCTACTACAAAAACATGATCATGAAGATGTTTAAGTCCGACAGATGTTAAAAATGCTACAGTTTCATTTTCCCATGCAGTATCTCGTGTAATTACATCAAAATGAGGATTTGTATTTTCGTGGTTGTAGATGATGATTTTATGTTGGTTGTGATGTTGCCGGATTGTATTATCGTTATAATCGAAATAGAGTGCCAAGCCAGGAAGCCCCTGAAAATCATTTTCCAACACAAGCACCGGATGTTTTTCCACTTTCGGGAAGTTTATCTCGATGCCTTCAGTTTTTACCGGGAAATCGCGGATGCATTTTTTTACAAAAGTGGAATAATACTTTTTTTCGTGTTTCGGGGGCACCAGGATGAAATCTTTATTGAAAAACATCCTGAGTTTTTTTCCATCCACATCCTGTTTA
>CAYNDN010000751.1:0-2396 GCA_964395075.1 uncultured Lentimicrobiaceae bacterium
CCAGAACTTTGGTAACTATGAAGATGGGAACGGAAATGAGGTAAAATCAAAGTTCAGAAAATATAATTTCAGTGCTGAACTGGGATTTGTTCCTGCAGAAAATCACGAAATCAGGTTAGCCTATAAAAATTCGCAGGGACGTGATATCCGTTTTCCCACGCTCCCCATGGATGAGCGCAGTGATGACACAAAACTTTACTCGGCAACCTATCACTATAAAAACGGTAACTCCATCCTGAAAACCATTGATGCAAAAGCTTACTTTTCGAATGTGAATCATGAAATGGATAACAAATGGCGGTCATTCTCCGATACCGTTGTGGCTATTTCAACCATCGAAGCCAAAAACACCGGAGGCCGGGCTGACTTAGGATTTGAACAAGGCAATTCACAATTGCATGTCGGCATGGACTATGAAGACATCCGCAAAGATGGCCAGCGTGTAAAAAACATGATAATGCAACCCGGACTGCCGGTAAAAACCGAAGACTTGTGGAGTGATGCCAGCATACAAAACCTGGGGATTTTTGCAGAATATAAGCTGGAACAAGGGCCGTTTTTAAACTGGATTATTGCGGCAAGGCTCGACATGAACAAAGCCGGCAGCAACCCCATGGTGCTTAAAAACATGATGGGCAACGAAATGTACCGCAACGACACTGTGGATTCCGATTTTACAAATTTTAGCCTGAGCGGCGGATTGAGCTACAAAATTACCAGCGAGTTAACCCTTGATTTTGCCCTGGGCCGTGGTGTGAGAAATCCGGATATGGTGGAACGCTTTATCATTCTGTTGCCTGTAGGTTATGACAACTACGATTACCTGGGCAATCCCTTGCTTAAACCCGAAAACAACCACCAGGCCGACCTGACCCTGAAATATGTATGCGACCGTTCGGGGAGTTTCAGGGTGAATGGTTTTTATTCCTGGATCACCGATTACATTACCGGTATTAAACTACCCCCTTCCCAGGTTATGCCACAATCCAAAGGTGTGTTGGGGGTTAAACAGTTTCAAAATATTGATGAGGCTTTTATGTACGGTTTTGAATTTATCTGGATTTCGCCGGCAAGGTTTAACTGGGGCGTAAATCTTTCGGCAGCCTACACTGCTGGCCATAACCCGGAAGTTATAAAATACATTTATGAGAATGGTGAGGTAATTGATCAGATAACTGTTAAAAATGATCCATTGCCTGAGATTCCACCATTTGAAGCCAACCTCAGGCTCGATTATAAATTCCTTGAAGGAAATCTTACCCCTCAGCTTCATCTGCGTGCAGTTTCAAAACAAAACCGCATTTCAGAAGCATTTGACGAAAGAGAAACACCAGGATTTTTGGTTGCCGGATTTAATGTCAATTATCAGATAAATCAAACCATTTCGCTGTCCGGCGGTGTAAACAACATTTTTAATGAGGCTTATTACGAGCATCTTAACCGCCGCATCATAGGTTCTGAGGCATCGCTTTTTGAACCCGGCAGAAGTTTCTACCTCAATGTAATCTTAAACCTCTAACCCAATCACATCATGAAAAAATCAATATTTCTTATTGCCGTTATTGCAATTTTATTTACATCCTGCGAAAAGCACGAAAACAAAAAGGTTAAATACATGGCCATCGAAGCCACCTCAGCATTTACCATCCAATACCGAGATGCCGGTGGAGACATACAAAATGAAACTGTTGCAGCTGAAAGCCAGCAGGACAAATGGCAAAAATGTTTTGTGGCAGAGCAGGGAGAGATTGTGTACCTGTCGGGAAAATACAACGACCCTACCTCCTCCCTCAAGCTTATCATTTATGTGGATGGCAAGATTTACAAGCAAGGCAGCAGCGTTGGGGATACGGTAAAATTCCTGACGGTTTCGGGTGTAATTCCTTATTAAAAGCGTAATCAAATTCGATTGGCTGCGTTATAAATGCAAACTTGTCAGATATGAAAACCTGCTTAAAACCAACATTAGCTCTGATCCTCATTTTAGGGTCTCTGCTATTTTTTGCCTCCTGTAGTGGAAATGATCCGGCACCCTATTTCCCCGCTAAAATAAATTTCCATTTTACACACTACAACGCAGGGCAATCTTTGGAATTCGACACCATGAAATACACCAATGCCGCCGGTAACCACTACCTTGTGAATGAAATCCAGTATTTTGTTTCGGATGTAAAACTGCACTTCAATGATGGCAGAATCCAGTTATTGAATGGCTGGAAGGACATCCATTATGTGGACACCGACCTGCACGAAACCCACACCTGGAAAGTTTTTGATGATATTGAAACCGGGGATGTTACAAAGGTGACTTTTACTTTTGGGATTAACGAAGCCAAAAACCAGTCGCTGATGTTTTTAAATCCGCCTGAGCGCGATATGTTCTGGCCGGAATATCT
>CAYNDN010000752.1:0-2395 GCA_964395075.1 uncultured Lentimicrobiaceae bacterium
ATCTGGATGACTCCTTATGATATGCTCACCTTTACACTCAACCTAAATATGTCGGTGGAAGAAACTTATATAAACCTTAGGCTTAGCTATCTTTTTTAATTTGGGCGCTTAATAACTTTATCCCAGCAATGCAATTTTTACGGATCGCTACAATACTAATTGGATTATTTTTAAACCATGTTTTAACAGCACAGGATTTGGATAAAGCACTGATTGACCAACTGAAAGGTAAATTCGGAGATATAACCCAACCAATGAAACCCGGGGATAAGCAGATATCTTTTCTTGATGCAGACAGCCTGCAAATGGAATCCGGTATTGAAATCATCCAGGTTATGATTATCCGCCATCAAAAAGTGAACCTGCCCAAACAACGCAATTACACTTTTAGGGAAGCCAACAGATTTTACCATGCTTATGATACAGCAGATATTTTCCCGGTGGAAGTCAGTCCTGTAAAGTTGAACAGCAATGATGTAGATAAGATATATTGCAGCATGTTGCCTCGCACAATCAATACCTCCCGCCAAATGTTCGGTACTGATATCCCGCTCGAAAAATATAAATTCTTCAATGAGTTTAAAAAAGATATGGCTCCACTTCCAGTAGTCAGATTTAACCTGAGCACCTGGAGTGTGCTTTCCTCCATCGAATGGATTTTAGGCTCCGGCAACGGACAGGAAGAAACCTACAAAGAGGCCCGTGCCCGTGCTGATTACGCAGCTAAATTCCTTGACGTAAAAGCCATGCAGGAAGGAAAAGTAGTTCTGGTAGCCCATGGATTCCTGAATCATTTCATCAGGAAATACATGATAAAAGATGGCTGGCAACTCATTGTTGACGGCAAAAACAGGAACCTGGGTGTTTCGTTGCTGGTGAAAGAGAGACAGCTGGGAAGAAGATAGATTATGGGGAGTTATTGATGGTCATTAGCGCTTCGCGTGTCATTTGTAGTCATTTGCGCTACGCGTGTCATTGGTGGTCATTTTTCATCCTCCGTAACTTTTCACCGCCACTTAAGTTCTGGTGAATAAAAAGTGAAGGAGGGGTTGTCATTGGTGCTTCGCACGTCATTAGTGGTTATTGGTGCTTCGCGCGTGATTGGTTGTTATTTGCGCTGCGCGCGTCATTTGTAGTCATTCGTAGTCATTGGTTTGTAATTCTAAGATCTAAATTCTCACAACTCACTACTCATCACTCAAAACTTTATAAACTCCAGCCACTCTAACAACTCCCTTTATTTCTCCATCTCAAAAATCATTAGGGTGCCGTTTCCGCCATCACCTTCACTTGAAATGTATAAGGTTCCGTCTGCGCCAAAGGCAATACCTTCGGGTTGCACAAAGCGCCACTTATCCAGTTGTTGGATGGAAACCAGTTCTCCGCTCCTTTCCATTACAGCAAGGGCTTTTCCCACCGATGCCAGGATGTAAATCTGATCGGTTATCGGATGAATAGCAATTGCCGATGGCTGAAAGCGTATATCACCGGACTCCTCAAAAGTTTCTGCAATCCGGTGCGACCACTTTTCATATAGGGTTGCATTTTCGAGGTCCTTGATCTTTTTGAGCTCAATCAGGTATGCTGGCTTCTTTTTAACCTTCTCTTTTTCAAAGTCATATTCGTAAATTGCCTTGTATCCATCAAAACCCTGATCATCGTCCACTTCGGGATCACCTTTGAGGGCAATGAGGAGCCGGTTTTCTACCGGATCGTATGCAAGTCCTTCGCAGTTGTTTTTTTTGGAAAGCCGGGTTTCTATCTCTTTTGTTTTAATTTCGTTTTCATCTTCGTAATTTCTTAATCTGAACAATAGCCCATTGCTGCGCAGCACATAAACTTCGTCTCCCACTATTGCCACATCCTCATAATCGGCATCCTTGCCAAAATCCACACGCTTCAGAAGACGCTCTTCTTTCAGGTCATAAAAGAAAAGGTCGCCTTCTTCATCCTGAATAAAAATGATAATTTCATCGTTGATGAGCGCTTGTCCTGATACCTCCTCAAGAATGGACGGAAGGTATATTTTCTTAACGGGATTATCCAGATTGTAGGGAAATTCAGATTGGGCTGTCAAACCAATAGTCAGGGATAAAACTATGACTAAACTCATTAAGACTTTGTATTTTTCTGTTACCATTTGCATCGGGTTTAATACTAAGAAGTACAAAGATTAAATTTTTTTGGGATTTACATTGATCAAAAAAACGGCAACGAGTTTAAATAACAACCTTATAACTGTCGGACAGTTTTTGATGAACCCTTAAATCCGCAAGGATTCTTATTAGATCAATATTATGGCATGATACAGAACTTAAAGCAGCACTCATTAGAATGATTTAAAATTCGTTTAGGGGGTGCAATAGTGCAGCGGAAATATTGTGGGATTAAAAAT
>CAYNDN010000753.1:0-2387 GCA_964395075.1 uncultured Lentimicrobiaceae bacterium
TCAGGAAAAGTGGCCTGACGCATCATTGCGGGCAAGACTTCGCAAGGAACTTTAATACTCAGATAAAAACTACCGCCATTTTTATGGAAAACCGCATTGCCACAGTATTATCCAGGATTTTTAATCCATTAATAATAACAACCATTTTTATGGTTGTGATGTTAAACCTCCAATTTTATTTTGCAACATCAATACCGCAATCTGCGCGTTTGATGGTTCTTGGATTAACCCTGATTACAACCTTGATTATCCCGGCTTTACTGAGCAATATTCTTCATTTACTACTCAAAAAACGCCTATCAATAGAAGGTAAAGATGAAAGACTTTTGCCACTTGCCATTGCAGCAGTGTTTTACCTTTTTACCTATCACCTTTTCGACAGGATAAACCTTTCGCCTATTTTCAATTTGTTTATCCTTGGCATGGCAAGCCTTGCTGTTATTTCCATGTTGGTTATCATTTTTAAAAACATCAGCATTTATATGGTAGGAAGCGGAGCTTTGGTAGGAGGATTTACTGGCATTCATCTAACCCTGAAGGTAAACCTGATGGTTTATATTTTGCTGGCTTTACTTATTGCCGGCTTTACAGGTTTTTCGCGATTATCTGCCGGTAAACATAAACCTGCTGAAATATATGCGGGGTTTTTTGCCGGCACTGTGGTTATGCTGGTCCATTATCTTTATCTGTGAAAACCAGACTGTCAGGCAAAATTTGAGTTTTCAGTTATTAAAATGGCATTAAAGAAATACCCACAGAGATAGGGTAAGTTTCCGGGCCTTTATTTTTTGTAAATAAATTGGTGAGCGAATAAAATCCGGTAAGATTGATGAACTTCCATCCAAATCTTGCCGTTAGACCATACCTGAGTTTTTCGATGTTAGGTACATCTTTTATTTTGACATGAATGTTATCAGTTGTACCAAAATAAATGTCATCACCCCGATATTTGGAATGGCTATCGATGAGAAAACCAAACTTGAATCCTACCGAAGCCCGGATATCACTCTTGGTGCGCAACCTGAATTCAACCGGAACATCAAAATAGGTGTAGGTAATTTTGTTCTTTTTGAAGTTAATTGTGTCCTCAATGGGACTGAAATCCGACACATTGGTGATATCTTCAATAACCAGCGCATCAGTTTTCAGGTTGTGCGATCCCAAACCGATACCAAAAGCAAAACTGAAGTTGCTTTTTCCAAGCCGATAATCATATAATCCTGAAAAATTTATTCCCAGATTTAAAAATTTATCATCCACTGAAGCAGGCATGTTAACATAAAAGTCGTTGATCACAGTGAAGATAGCACTGAAATTTCTTCGCGTACTTTCATCAACCTGCTGCGAAAAACCCTGGTAACTTAATACCATCACAACCAAAACGGGCAAAAATCTTTTCATCGGTATCAGTACTTAATTCGAAATTTGAATTTGGTGCAAATCAGTATTGCACAAGTTTTACTTTTGAGCTAACTTATAAAAGCCTCAAATATTTCATTTTTGGGTAATTTCGCCCTCACCAACCATTTCCATGGTGGTAGAAATTCTGCAGTTATCTTTATTATTCCCCATGTAAAAAACATAAATCGGGCTTTCGTTGCGGAGCAAGTCGATTATTATGGGCAAATCACTCATGTGATAGTAGTAATAAAAGAGGTTATATTTTTTGTCAGGTTGGGGTAGAACAGCCCCGTCAGTCATAAAATTAAGGTAACCTAAAAATTCATTCTCGGCTGTTATCATAATTACAGCTTTTGTGTCAGCATCACCTGATCGTGACGAAAACATCATACAAGAGTACTTGTCGATGGTCTTAATTTCGATTTCATTTGCCATTTTCAATTAATTTTTTAGTTCCTACAAAGATGCAACCTTTTAGTAACTTCCGATACAATTTCTAATATTTTTTGGCAGAAGTTGAGTCAGAAGTTCCTTATGTAAAATTTGTAATTCATTATGATACAGGTAGTAAGATCCAAATACTCAGGAAATAAAAATTTTCGCAAAACATTATTTTAAATTTGGCTCAACAACCTGGATAAACCAAAAACGGAAATCCGCCATTTTTATGTAACGTCTCATATTTGGATTTGGCTTGTCCATGTTGGGTAACAGGCCAGAAATCGGACATGAAAAAACACAACTAACAAAACAGGCCACAACCCAAAGCAGCATGTAACTTGCAACTCAAGTTTTGCATGGGTTATGGCCTGATACGATTAAAAGAGAAGTGCGATGCGTCTAAAAGAGAAGTGCGATGCGTCCGAAAGCATTCATCCTGCTCTTTAGCCTTTTGATCTCGCCATTTACGAATTTTACTGCATCTACTTCAACAGCAACATCACGGGCCATTTTCAGGTATTTCATTGCCTCATTCACATCAGCAG
>CAYNDN010000754.1:0-2386 GCA_964395075.1 uncultured Lentimicrobiaceae bacterium
AAAATTGCCTGGTAACAGTCCAAACTTAATGTATTCCGCTAATAGGAAAAACCCCTTTTTGAGAGACTGAATTATTCATTACAGAATGATGAATAAACCGGACTAAGCTTAATGTGTTAAATTTTAAAACTTTCATGCTATGCAAAAAAAAGCATTTTACCGCATAAAATCATTATTGGCACTATATTATGATTTTTGCGAATAATTCTGTCACTCAAAAAAGCCCGATCAGTAATTTACAGATTTTGAATGACTTGCTGATCTTTGTAAAAGGCAGGTTAAGCACCGGCCAAAACCAGCATCAATTTGCATTGGTTCTAAATGGTATTTTCCTCACTTTTGTATTTGAAAAAGATATCAGTAATATGGAAAAAATGAAAGTTAAAACAACCCTCACACTTTGTCTGTTCCTGCTCTTGAACATTACGCTCATCGCACAGTCAACAACTTTAACCTACAAAGAAAGAGGCAGCAACCGATATTCGGTGGACATTTATTTTTCGGGAAATGCCGGTGAGGAGTCAATCACCCCGGATGCTTTTTTTGATTATCAAAATATTTGTTTCACCATTAAACCAAATCCACAAAGCGAAAGAAACTATTTTAAAGATAAATATCTTGAAGACTATTTTGCAACAATCAAACTTTTTCAGTACAACAACGAGATTGCGCTGGCACAGGCTCCTCAAACCATGATAAATCCTTCAGGAAAAATCGACAGGATTGTTCTGTTCTATCGCAAAAGGGATGTTGAACTATTTAAGCCTTTTACATTTGTCAGTGCCCTCGACACAGCGGCTCCAATAATGGTAAACGACTCGTACTTTATGTATTTTAGTAAATACGAACCCATTTATGAAGATGCCATGGATTATAGCGATCAGCTTAAATACATCGATGCTTATAATGCTGTGATGGAGATCATTAAGGATGTCACAGCCCACCAGGAAATAAAATTTTACAGTTTTTACGATAACGCCTCGGATGTGCTGATCGGAAATGCCATAAACAAACATGCCGACAGCTTAAACCACCTGCTCACGATTACGGAAAATAATTTTAAGCAGAGTTTTTCGGAAACCGACCTGGCGAAAATAGATTCGGTGTATGCCATGATAAAAGATGCTGCAACATTATTTGAACCCTATTTGCAGATGGAATACCCAAAAAGTGCCACACTCAAACAAAAGTTCAATGATCTGGTAGCCAAATCAGAACTTGTGGCAGCCAGAAATGAAGAAAGATATAAAAACAACAAACTCTATTTTTTTCAAAAAGAGACCTACAATAATTATCAGTTTCAATTCTACATCGACCTTCTGGCCAGGATGCTGACAAACCTGGATACGCTAACAGTTATCGGGCAACTTGACACACTGAACATTACCAAAACAAAAGGCCTGGAAGAAGCTTTCAAGGAATTGAAAATTACCAATTGGGAAGAGGATTTCGGCACAATGGTTAGCTTGCTCAACAACGACATAAAGGAAAACGGGAAGATATTCAATGATTCGATCATGGGAAATCTGCAAAAGTTGAAGAAAAAAGAAAAACAACCCTACCAACAGATTTTCCTCGCATTCAATGCGCTTGATTCCAACGACATGCTGTTTGAGAACTTCCTCAAAAATGCATTGGTTTCATGCACCGACGAAGACCTGATCAAAAACCTCGAAATGTGGCTGCTGAGTTATAACCTCACTTTTGAGGGTGTTGATGAATATACCGTTAAAAACATTAACCGTGGCATTGGCCTGATCGAACAGCAACGCTGGGATGAAGCTTCAGCTATCTTTAGCACCATAACCAAGCAGGCCAGCACTATTGCACCACCATGGTTTTATTTGGGAAGAACCCTTTTTGAGCAGGAGCAGTCGTTTATTGCAGATACTAAACTTGACCTTGCACTTGATATCAACCCCTATTATATAGCCCCGCGTTTATTCAAATTCCAGATACTTTACCAACAGGAAAACTATAACAAATTATTGAAAAAGGTTGATGAGGCCTTACACGATAACAAAATATGGCTGTACCACTACTGGCGGGCCAAAGCACTTTATGCACTGGGACAATTCAAAGCCGCCATCGCGGAAATTGAGGGCCAGTGCCTGAAAATCAATAATAATGAGCCTGATGAGTATTACCTTCTCGGCGATGCTTATGCTGCCATTAAAGATTATGACAGCGCAGAAAAAGCCTATACAAAAACCCAGGAAATCAACCCTCATAATATTGATGACCGGTTTAATGAAAAGATGATGAAGTTGCAGGAGGCAAGGAAAGAGTAGTAATGTCCGCACAAAACCTAACAGGTTTTAAAAACCTGTTAGGTGGGGTGTTAAAAATCTATTTTGTAAAAAATCTATTTGCTTATAATCAATGA
>CAYNDN010000755.1:0-2381 GCA_964395075.1 uncultured Lentimicrobiaceae bacterium
TGATATGTTCTTCTTCTGACCATGGTGACTGCCAAGCCAGATCGTAGCGGATCATAAGGCAGTCATCAGGTAGAAATGGCCGCAAAGCTTCAGAAAGCTCCTCGAGAAAAGTTCCCCGGTCTTCCTCTTGGGGCAACATGTTTGGACCATAAGGTACATACGCTGTTTGCATCTGGCTGTTGATCCGGCGAAAAACAATAAGCAGGTCGTCCCGGGAGACGCAGGTGCATGGGCCATCTTCTGCACAGCATGGGGATTGTTCAACCATATTGATATCGAAAACGCGAGTACCACATCCTTGTTTTTGTTTCACCCTGGCCCAATAGGAAGTTTGCTGTACCAGGGGAGTTGGTGCTTTTTCTTTCACCGGTTTTGGCGTGATCGTAATTTCCATTACCACTGATTTTTTTTGAGTCAGCAAAATTAATGGGCATATTGCAGAACACGAAATATCCATTGATTTGATTTCTGATTGTAAGGTATTGAAAACGAAAAAAAGCTTTGCGCCTCTCCAACTATGCGGTTTGTAAAAGCTACTGGGTTATTCAGTTATAAAGTTATTCGCACTTTTAAATGGAGCATTGTATTCCCCTTAACTTCGTGGTTGATTTCTTATTAATTGGAACCGCCGATACGCAAAGGCTCCGATAGCATATTATCAGTGCCTTTGCGATATTTTTTAGAGTTCGACCTCTAATTTCATTGCGCGGTGACCCGTGAAGCACAATGGAAATTGCTTCTCTCTTTTCACGAAATCAGGATGATCTCCAACGGCCAAAACCAATCAGCCTAAATTCATCTTATTGGATGATGAGTTTTTTGTTCATTATATGTTCTCCGTATTTGATTTGCAAAATGTAAACACCCTCCGGATAACCGGAAAGATCAATCTTCTCAGATCCATCAATGATGAAATTTTCTATTTCCAAGCCAAATGGATTATAAAAAGTGATTAGCGAAGTGCCTTCCAAGCCTGATATCGAGATTAAACCATTACCCGGATTGGGATAAATATTAATATCCGGTTTATCAGTCAGGTTTTTCGGTTGCATGTTTGAAACAACGGACAAACCATTGGTTTTAAACCTGTCGGAATATCCATAAATATTTTGGAAGTTTGTTTCAAGCTTCGTAATCTTCTTTCCGGCAGAAGTTAAAATATAAAAAGCCATTTCCTCATTTTCTTCAAACCCATCCTTTATTTCCGTAGATGGATCATCTCCGGCAACAACCATAATTTGTTTTTCCTTTTTGTCATTAAACACTGAAAGCCCATAAACTGCTCCGGATTCATTCACAGCTGCAATCAAATCATTATCAGCGATTTCTGCCAATGCTTCAGTTTCAAATACGATTGTATGTGAGTAGGGTGTTTTAACCGGTTTATTTACCGGGAGATCAGATTCATCATGTATGTTAATGTTATTGATCTCCGGCCCAACTTTAAAATTACAATCCGGGAATTCAAGGTCAATACTTTCCTCAACGCGTATTTTGTATGCCCTCCCCGGTTCAAGCGCAAGTAATGTGTAAACATTCATATCAGGCCACCATACCCTGTTTCCTATTAAATCCTGAATGATGGTGATCTTTTCTTCCTGCCCCTGAAAAATTTCTGAAGTTAAAACCGGGCAATCGCTTAATACAGGCAGATAATGCCATCCGGGTTCCAAAACCAGATTGTTGTCGGCGTATGAAATTCCTTTAATGGTTAAATCAATATCAGCATTTAATTTGATGGCATATCCGGATGCTAAATCCCAGTTGCCTATCGTATTCACGCCAATTGCTGGCCAGTACATGTAATTTAAATTCCTCATAATGATGAGATCGTTAGCATAATCTGCGAAAATAGTTTCCACATCATCATCAAATGGAATAAGGTATGTTGATATGCTGTTCCAGCCTTCAAACAAATAATTGGTTGTTGTTTTTAACGAAGATAGTAAAACAATTTCGGAAAGACAAAAATCACCATAATCACCCTGGCAGGGCATCTGCTGATTATATTCTGCTGCAGCTTCATAAACCTGTTCATTGCTGCAATCAAAAAGTTTCCATTGAATGGGTTCTCCGCTGGTCAGCCCATCTTTTTCGGTTGTAAACGGATCATCGCCATAAACAGTTATCACAACATCATTATAGCCGTTCCACTGAACTGCTCCACAACTTCCCTGTCCTGTTTCAGTTTCATAGAAGGCTCCAATCCAGTCACCCGGTTCTAAAACTGTTCCTTCGATATTCGGATTGGAACTCAATGGAATGTTAATGCTGTGTATTGCTCCGGTAATCAGGAATTCCCAGTCATCCGGTGGTAAACATAAATTCTGGGAATACTGAGCTGATTTTACTGCTGAAAATCCGAAAGAGGCAAAAGTTCC
>CAYNDN010000756.1:0-2373 GCA_964395075.1 uncultured Lentimicrobiaceae bacterium
TGGTCAGCCCGCTACTTGCTGTGCTGGTAAAAGTTGCCAGGGTTTTCATCTCCGAAGTTGTTTTGCCCGTTCCGCCGGCGCTCACTGCCAGGGTTGAGGTTTCGGTATCCCAGAAGGAATTGCTGACGGTGGGCGTAGAAGAATTTCCTCCTATCAGTCCGCCTTCATCGCTCACCGTGCCGTTCACGCTGCCGGAAGCATAGCAGTCGGTAACCGTGGCGAGGTTTCTTCCTGTCAATCCGCCCACATAGCGTTCACCGGTTACATCGGCTAACGAGCCGCTTTTATCGAGTGTAGAACCGTCATCTAGAAAACCTACTATGCCACCAACAAAACTGACTCCTACAATAGTTTTATCCGTATAAGAGCTCACCATACAATTCCCGATTACTGCTGAATTGAGGGTTTGACCGGCAATACCGCCCACATAATACTTTCCGTTGAAGGTTTCGGTGAGCACTCCAAGGTTTTTAACAACACCACCGGCAACCAGCCCGAACAATCCTATAAAGGAGCTTGCCGGACGGTTAATGTTCAGCCTTGAGATCGAACCACCCTGCCCGTCGTATGAACCGGTAAAGGCTGTGGAGCTGTTGCCGATGGGCAGGAATCCCGCGCCGCCGTCCCAGCCGGAAGTTGTTGTGGCATCAATATCGGCGGTCTGGATAAAATACTTGTCCCATGAAGCGCTGTTCTGGGTAAGCCAGTAGAGGTTGTTCAATGTCGCTACCAGGTAAGGATCTTCGGAAGTTCCTGAGCCTGACGGTTGCTCGGCAGTTTGTGCCATGGCCCATCCTGAGCACAAAAGCAGCAGGATAAGCAGTGATTTGCTTAGAAATACTTTTTTCATAATTGTAAAAATTCAATGGTTAATAATTCTAAATTCATTGTAATTCAATATTTTGTCCATGATGTAGTAGCTGGTTTGTATGGATGATCCTTCGATAAGGGCTTCCAGCTTTGTTATGAAGGCTTCGGTGGTTTTTAATTCCCCCTCAATTTCTATTTCAAAGCCGGTGTTGTTGTTTTTTTTGATAAATCCGTTCAGGCGGAGATCAACAGCAAGGCGATAAATTTCGAAGGTGTAATTGCGTCCCGGCCCGAATGTTCCCGCAAGGATTATTCTCCCTCGCGAAAGTGAAATTGTGTGCGATGATTTTGCAATACCGGAATTCATTATTGAAAAATTTGTGAGCGAAATGAATGTGGTGAAATTAGACCACACATCAGGCGAAATGCAAATTTTAGGGTTGGACAAATGTTGGACATGTTGAAAAAAAACGGGAAAAAACCGACGGCATCGCTCCCGGCGATCCTATCGGTAAAAACTTACTCATGAATTAGCGATAGGATCACTTTGAGTGATGCTATCGCAGCACAAACCGATAGCGTTTGTAAAAACATTTGATTACCAAAAGTAAACAAATAAATTTACTTTGAGTTAATAAACGTTTTGTATCTTTGCTAAAATTTTTGATATGCCATGGACTTTTTTACTTTATATCGCGAATTAGAAAAATACGATCTGGAAATTTTTACACTGAACGATCTTATAAAAATTACAGGACAGAAAAGAGAAGTTGTTAAAAGCACGCTCACGAGGCTGGTGAGTCAAAAAAAACTATTTCGGCTGAAGAACAAATATTATTCATTAAAAGAGATTGAAAACAAATTTTTGTATCAAAAACTATACAATGAAACTTACATTGGCCTGCATGCTGCTCTGGAATTTTACGGAAGTACAACACAGCGTTTCAATAACCTGGATCTGATTACAAAAAATGTTTTGAAAGAGCAAATCATTGTAAACACACAAGTTACTTTTCATAAAGTAAAAAATAACTTGTTTTTTGGCTATGAAAAACATAAGATTGGTAAAACCGATGTTTTCATTTCTAATATTGAGAAAACAATTATCGATTGCACCTATTTTTCGTCTAAGGTTTACTTATCAGAAATCAGTTCTTTCGTTGACACTTTTGCACAGAAAATAAATACGGAAAGGCTTTCCTTTTACCTTCAAAAAATTGATTCGGCTGTTTTGAACAAAAGAGTGGGATACCTTTTGGAACGGAGCGGTATCTTAATAAGTGATATTGAGATCAACAACAAATACGACCGACTGAATATGAACCTGGGAGCGCACGGAATTAGAAACAGAAAATGGAAGCTTATCATAAATGAAAACCTGTGATGATGGAATGAATTTGAAATCAGGCTCGAAGAGAAAAGAAAAATCTATGTGCAGGAGATGCAGCGGTTAACCAAAGTTTTCGGGGATTTTGACAGTTGTAAAGATAATATCCTGCGTCTTGTTCGATCATTGGTTTCCAATCAGGATAAAAATACTTCCGTCAGATCAATTTTCAGTTC
>CAYNDN010000757.1:0-2347 GCA_964395075.1 uncultured Lentimicrobiaceae bacterium
GGTAACAACGGGCTAATCAGGACGGAAGGCACAGGACAAACAAAATACAATGAGATTATATTTAGCGGACTAACTTCCAGGATTTACAACGTAAACACAACCGTAAATTTCAACAACATCCTTTTTGAATACAGCGGAGAAATCAATGGCGATTGTACAATAGACTCGGTGTATTTTGGTGCTTCGGGCACCATTCATGATTCTGACTCCATCAATTACGCGATGGTTAATAATGGCACCGGAAACTTAAGCGGTGGCAGTCATAAGGTGAATAAAATTATTTTCAACCAAAATGCGATTATTTCGGGCAACAACCGTATCGACACAACATACATCGGTGGGTCGGGCACAATCACCGGAACAAATCAAATCAACAAAACCCTGATCGTTGAAGGTAAGGCCATAATTTCCGGCGAGAACGAATTTGCCCCTGTCATCCTGATGGATAATGGGGAATTCCATGGCACCAACAATTTCAGGTCGTTAAGATTTACACCGGGAAACATTTACGAATTCGAGTCAGAAAAAACCCAATATATCGAAGATCAATTTCACATCAGGGGCAACAACTGTTTTCCGATCACCATACGTTCGCTCACCGAAGGCAATCAGTCCCGGATTTCTGTAACACAGGACGGGCAGGTAGCAGGAGATTTTCTGGAAATCCGGGATATGGAAGCCATCGGCGGCGCAATTTTTTATGCAGGAAACTTCAGCACCGATATTTCCAACAATTCCGGCTGGTTTTTCGAAAATGCCCCGGGTTATATCTTTGGTTTTGGCAATGATACCACGATATGCGAATCTGATGAAGCGTTCATCGACACCCAAAATTTTAATCCCGACGACAATACTACCTTCCTATGGCACGATGGCAGCACCGGCAGCACCTATCCGGTGAAGCCCAGCGACAGCCTGGTTTGGGTAAGGGTAAATTATGGAGACAATTGCACCTATTCCGATACAATCCTGTTAAACCGGTTTCCTTCTCCGGAAGTTTACCTCGGAGATGACATCACCGTATGTGAACTCGACACTATTTTTCCGGTTTCGATTACTGATGCCGAAGCATTCCTTTGGCAGGACGGATCAACGGAACCTTATGCAGTGGCCGGCAATACCGGAATTTACACACTGCAGGTAACCAATGAATTTGGATGTACATACCAGGATGAAATCTTCGTGGAGATGATCCCCAAACCTATTGTTTTTCTTGGTAACGACACCATCCTGCCCGTCGGCGAAAATATACTGCTGGATGCCGGAAATGAGGGAGCAACCTATTTTTGGTCAACTGGCGACACTACAAAATCAATTTTGGGCAGCAGTGGAGAAACCTATTGGGTTGCGGTTGATAAATTGGGATGTGTGGCTTTCGACACCATTTTCATCGACGAATTTCCGCCATGCACTCTCGTTGTGCCTACCGCATTCTCGCCCAATGGTGACGGTATGAATGACATCCTTTACGTTAGGGGTAATAATTTTACCCGATTCGAATTGATGATTTTTAACCGGTGGGGTAAACTGGTTTTTAAAACCTCAGATATTTCGCAGGGATGGGATGGCACGTACCAGGGCAAACCCTTACCTGTAGAGGTTTACAACTACACTCTGCAGGGTAATTGTTTGGATGGGAAGCCCACCGCTAAAAAAGGTACGATAACTTTGTTGAGATAATATTTTGACATGAAATTCTTACAATTTTTATTTTTTGCATGCATAGCATTTTCACTCCATATACCAATAGCTCATGCTCAATTGCAATTTCAAAGAGCCCTTGGTAATGAGGGCGAAGACAATGGCGCCGGTGTAATTATCCGTGAAAACGGCACTTTGCTCCTGCTTATGGACGCCACTTTTTCTGACACTGATAATCCTGAAGAAGAAGACCGTGACATCGTACTTTGCGAAGCTGAATTAAATGGTGGCATTTATAATTCACACCGATTTAAACTACCCGGAGACCAGGGTGCCTGGACAATCATCGAAACAAACGACGGCGGATATCTCGTAGCTGCTGATGATCTGAATGGCTCCGATCGTCAAACGGTAATTCTCAGATTAAACAGCAACCTCAATATTATTTGGTCAAAAAGATTTGCTTATACCTATGGCAACCGTTTTCATTTGCTGAGGGAAGATGACGACAGTAATATTTTTCTCGGGCTGGATTGCTTCAGCAGCAACGGAATCCACCCTGATGATATTTTGTTGAAACTGGATGCAAGCGGAAATCAAATATGGAAACGAACCTGGGGAGTTGGAAACAACGATCATATTTTTGATATCCATTTTTTAAATAATGGAAATGTGGTGGTAGTTTTTAGTTTTTGGTTTCCGGAGG
>CAYNDN010000758.1:0-297 GCA_964395075.1 uncultured Lentimicrobiaceae bacterium
GTTGGGCTTACCAACCTGGTTTTTACCATTTTTGCCATATTGTTTATCGATAGGTTTGGCCGTAAAATTTTGCTTTTGTTTGGACTCACCGGCATTACCATCAGTATGTTGTTGCTTTCGTGGGGTTTTTATAACGCCACTTATTCCATAGATGATGAGGGGATAGCCAGTCTTCCTGAACATATCGACCGCGCTAAATTGACTCAGCTAAGTGGAAATACATTTTCAAGTGATGTAAAATTCAAGCAGGAGATTCAAAATGTTTTTGGAACAGAGGAGGCGAAGAAAATAGAATCT
>CAYNDN010000758.1:307-2342 GCA_964395075.1 uncultured Lentimicrobiaceae bacterium
GAATTCATGGTTGGTTTTGCTGGCAATCATTGGTTTTGTGGCCTCATTTGCTATTTCGCTCGGACCGGTGATGTGGGTGTTGTTCTCTGAAATATTCCCCAATTATATTCGAGGGATTGCCATTTCTTTTGTCGGGTTTATAAATTCAGGGGTTAGTTTTCTGGTACAGCTTATTTTCCCGTGGGAACTTGCAACGCTGGGGAGTTCACTTACTTTTTTGGTCTATGGCCTTTTTGCCGCTGTTGGTTTGGTGATAATTGCTTCAATCCTGCCTGAAACCAAAAGTAAATCACTCGAAGAACTTGAAACCATTTTAATCAAAAAAACTTAAACCCGGCTTATGAAGAGGATCACTACAAAAACATTGGCTTTCATAATAATTATTATTGTCATGGCAGCTTGCAATAACACTGCTAAAGATGATACAAATGCACCCGTAAAAGCTGAATTAAGGAAAGAAGCAGATGGTTTTCGTGTGTTTGTAAACGGAAAACCATTTTACATGAAAGGTGCCGGATTTGAAGGCCACGACCCGTCATCGGTTGCCCTGCATGGAGGAAACACCATAAGAACCTGGCGCACCGGAGACAGGTGGCTGACCGGAAAAGAAAAACTGGATGCGGCTCACGAAAACGGTTTAATGGTTGTTATGGGCCTTGATGTGGCCAGGGAAAGGCATGGTTTTGACTACGACGATGAAGAAGCCGTGCAAGATCAACTGGAGCAAATTAAAAAGGAAGTTCTCAATTTTAAAGATCATCCTGCATTGCTGGCCTGGGGAATTGGCAATGAGCTTAATCTGCGCTATTCCAACGAAAAAGTCTGGGATGCTGTAAATGAAATCTCCGAAATGATCCGGGATGTCGACCCCAATCACCTGACCACCATCATGCTCGCAGGCGCAAATCCCAGGGATGTGGATATGGTTGCCGAACGTTGCCCTTCTCTCGATTTTATCAGCCTGCAATTATACGGCAGCATCCAAAAACTTCCGGTTTACTTAGAGCGAACAAAATACAAGGGAGCCTATGCGCTCACCGAGTGGGGCGTTACAGGACACTGGGAAGTACCCAAAACCGAATGGAACCGCCCCATCGAAGAAAATAGCCATGTAAAAGCAATGGCCTATAAAGCGCGATACCAAAATTATATTCTGGCTGATAGTGCCAGATGCATTGGATCGTTCGTGTTTTTGTGGGGACAAAAACAGGAGCGCACACCCACATGGTACGGTATGTTCCTGGAATCCGGCGAAAAAACCGAATCGGTGGATGTGATGCAATACCTGTGGTCCGGCCGGTGGCCCGAAAACAGGGCTCCACAGTTGCAAAGTTTTTCCCTCAACGGAAAAACCGCTTCACAAAATATCTATCTGCAAACTACCGAAAAAATTATTGGCCTTGTTAAAGCCACCGAACCTGAAGATGATCCTTTAATCTATCACTGGGAAATTTTGCCAGAAGTACCTCGCGACCAGCAAAGCGACGGTGGTGATTTCGAACCCCGGCCCACTGCCATTTTCAGCGAAAAAACAATAGGGGCTTCATGCGAAATAATTGCTCCTGATGAACCCGGCGAATATCGCCTGTTCGTGTATGTCATGGATGGGAATAACAACGCGGCTACAGCTAACATCCCTTTTTATGTAAATGGAAACCAATAGAATTTTAATGTGGATAAATTATGAAAAAAGAAATAATTTTTATTGGAGAAACTAAAATCAACACATCACAAGAGCAGGTAAAAGGCAAATATGTGGAGATTGAGGGCGAAAAGTTTTACCAGATTACCAACTATCAAAATATGCCTGATTTCTTCATTAGCATAGTCAGCGATTCTGATCATTGGATGTTTATCTCCAGCAACGGATCGCTTTCTGCCGGGCGTAAAGACCGCGACAACTCATTATTCCCGTATTTTACAGTTGATAAAATATATGATTACAAAGGCAAAACAGGTAGCCGGACATATTTCCTGGTTGATCGGGATGGCGGTGTTGCACTCTGGGAACCATTTATGGGCGACTCCCTGAAAT
>CAYNDN010000759.1:0-2340 GCA_964395075.1 uncultured Lentimicrobiaceae bacterium
TACGGAGGGCAGCTGTACAGTATTGAAATTACGATTCCCAATGACGCAAATCCCGGAAATCATAGGATGCGTGCCAAAGCGGTTTGGGCAGCTTCGGCAACCGATCCCTGCCAGGGGGAGATGGATGGCGAAATTGAAGATTATACTGTCGAAATTCCAGGAGGTTCCGGTTATACGGATGTTGGAATTGTTTCCATTGATATTCCGGATGTGTTATCACCCGGTCCGGTTATTCCAAAAGTTACCGTCCAGAATTTTGGTGATGAAGTGTTTACCCAACAGGTTTCCATCATCAATGGTGTGGATTACGGCACAAGTACTTTTGTGAACGACCTGCTGCCCGGTGAAGTGCGTCAGATCACTTATGGTGAGTGGAATGCCCAGGTTGGAACTTATACATTTCATGTGTATTCCTCCTTTGCTGATGATAATCCTGATAATGATCAAATGTTTAAAGAGATTACTGTTGAAACCCTCAATATTGACCCACCGCAAATCCAGAGCACCGTAGCTGAAGGAAACACCGTACTTGTAAACTGGGGCCAGCAGTCCGGGAAAGACATTTTGGGTTATCATGTTTACAACAACGGCAAACGCGTTGCCGACAGCCTTACCGAAACGCAGTTTCTTGATTTGTGTCTTCCCGCCGGGAATTACACTTACACGGTATCTGCAATTTATCCATTGGGCGAAACAGAACAAAGCGATCCTGTGGAAGCAGTGATTGAGCTTACAGAATACACCATCCTTATCGAGGATTTTGAAATTTATAACACTGAACAACCACTGGTGGAGCAGGCTCAGTTTCTCGGTATCGATTATTGGGAATGCTGGAGCCAGCAGGCCGGAAGTGTTGAAGATCCTGAACTTACCGACGATATTGTTTATGAAGGAAATCGAGCCATGGAAATCAAGGAGTTGAATGATGTAAAGCTTCTTCTGGGTGAGAAAACCCAAGGAAAATACCAGGTTGAATTTCAGTTTTATGTTCCGGCAGGGTTCGATGGTTTCTTTGGGCTATGGCAGGAGGTTTCCTCCAATAGTTTTGGTATGGAAGCGCATTTTAACGAAGATGGCAATGGCTATGGAATTGTTTCCAATTCGCAGTGGCAGGGGTTTAATTTCGAAACCGATGTTTGGAACACCATTCGTGCGGTGATCGATCTCGACAACGACTGGGCAAAACTCTTTCTCAACCAGGAAATGATATGCCAGGCACAATGGAGCCTTGGGCAAAATGGTGAGCCAGGGCCGCTGATGCTTGATGTTGTGGACTTTTATGCCGGAACTTTATGGGGCGGTGAACCGACTTCTTTTGTGGATAATATTGTTTTTACCCGGATCATCGACGGACCGCCGCATACCATTTCCCTGCAGGAGGGATGGTCGGGCATTTCCAGCTACCTGTTGCCTGTGGATGCGGATGTGGAAACACTTTTCCAGGATATAGTTACCGACATGATCATTCTTCAGGATGAGCAGGGCATTTTCTGGCCCGGGCAAAACATCAATACCATGAACAACTGGGCGCACATCAAAGGCTACAAAATAAAAATGCAAAACGGTGCCGGTCTGGAAATATACGGCCCGGAAGTGGAAGACAAAACCATAAGCCTCGAAGCCGGCTGGAACCTCATTCCGGTGCTGAGTAATTTTCCGGCAAATATTCCGGCCCTCTTTCTGGGCAGGGATTTGTTACTGGCCAAGGAGGTAGCCGGAAGCAAGGTGTTCTGGCCTGAGTTCGGAATCATGTCATTGGAAGTGTTTCTGCCCGGCAAGGCTTATGCTGTTTTGATGGAGACTCCCTGCACCATCGAATTCCCGCAAATCGAGGACAAATCTTCCCGTACGCTGGAACCGACTCCCCACAGCAGTTTGCCGGGTGCTACCCCGTTTACCCATACCTTTGCTGTTCCTGCATCCGCTATGCCCACTGAATGCGAGGGAATGCAACTTGCAGCAACCGACGCTTCAGGAAATGTTTTCGGAAGTGTGGTGCTGAATGACGAAAATGGTTCGCTTACCATTTTTGGTGATGACCCTCTGACTGATGAAAAGGAAGGATTTATCTACGGTGAAGATATTATTTTTAAGATGATTGATCAGGATGGATTAAAAGAAAAGGAAGTCGTAATTGATTTTGATGATGCATACCCGACCTGCGACGGGAGGTTTCATACGGATGGGATTTCCGTGCTTACGCGTATGAAGATCCTCCAAACCGGGCTTAATGAATATGCGGATATTTGGATTTCGGTTTATCCCAATCCTGCCACGGAAATCGTGTATCTTACATTAGAAAATACAAATGCTGAAGGCTGGAAATATACAATCAGTGAT
>CAYNDN010000760.1:0-2321 GCA_964395075.1 uncultured Lentimicrobiaceae bacterium
GGAGCCAATAAAATCATATCAGCCCATGTCGAAGGTTTCGGTGCTGAGTGCCCACCCTGATGACGGAGGAAAATTATATCTTACCGGTTCGCTTACTGCCGATAACCCATATTCTGCTTCACTCAATGTGCCTCCATACCTGTCTGAGTTTTTCCTGGTTTATGAAAATCCGTTAGGATCAGTTGTTCATGCTGAGGTGCCCATCCTGAACGGTGTTGTTGCCCATACTTTTTCGCCTTATAAGCACGCTGTGCCACATGTTTCCAAAAATTATAAAAGTACTGCCGATGGCCCCGATTGTAATAGCGGGTGTGATGAATATATCAGTGGTGGCGGAACACACTCAATTAAAGATGGAAAAACCTATTGCATCGATGGCAATTTTGACGGCAAAATAAATTTTGAAAACTGGAATGGCGGCGGAATATTGCGAATTTGTGGTTCTGCCAAAATTAACAACAACCAATACATTACCACCGGTTCCGGAATTGTAGTTGCCGAAGGTGGTGAACTGATTACTTCCAAAAATATTGATCTCAGTGGCGGATCAATTACGATTTACCAAAATGCAACCATCGATATCGACGATGTAAGCTTAGGGCAGAATTCGTCTTTTACAGTATATGAAGGCACGGGAGTTGAAATAAGATCGTTTGATGCCTGGGGAACTAATGCCGAAGTGGTGAATTATGGAATCATCACAGTAGAAAAAAATTCATATCATGCAGGAATCCTCCAAAACTATGGAACCCTTAGTTATGAGAAAAAACTCGACCTCAATAGAAACAGTTTCCTGAATGCCGGCAATCTGATGGTAACCGAAAACTTTTCGTGTTATGGCACAGGATCGGAAATGGTTAATGATGGAACCATGGAATTTTTAAAGAATTTTGAAATTGGTAACAATACCATATTTACAAATGTTGGATCAATACTGGTTACCCGTGATTTTAGTGTTTGGGACAATGCTTCTCTAATCAATAATGCTGAAATAAATATTGAAAAAGAAATTGAAGTGAGCACCAATGGCGATTTCACCAATAACTGCTTTATTTACAGCAAAGAAGATATGGAGTTCTCGGGCGGTGTGAAAATTGAGCTCAATACCGGGTATTTAAAAAGTGATGAGGGACTAAGTTTTTGGAATAACAAAAGTATCGACCTTTATAACAGCAGTATGATCACCGCCGAAGATTTTACCATGCAATGTGATATGAATGGCGGTGGTGACCTTTCATCGGTTGTGATAATTGACGATATTGAAGTTTGGAATAATGGTGATAAATTTTCGGGCAACCTTGAGGTGGCCAGCACTTCGGGTGAGATGGCCGGCGGCGGCGATCAGAACTTTACAAATGGTGCCTATTTAACAAGCATCGAAAATGCGGTTAATTATTTACCTGTTACCGCCTGCAATCCTGACGGTTTCGGAACACCAACTATTGTGGATATGGATTTTGACGGCATTCCTGATGAGCTTGATGAATACCCTGACGACCCACTCCGGGCGTTTAATTCATATTTCCCTGACCAGGAACAATATGCAACAATAGCTTTCGAAGATTTATGGCCTTACAAGGGTGATTATGATTTTAACGATCTGGTGATGGCTATTGAAGCCAGTTTTGTGACCAATGCCGGCGACCAGGTGGTGGACCTTAAATTCAACTTTTCAGTAAAAGCTGTTGGCGCTTCCCTCGACAACGGTTTCGGTTTCCAGTACGAAAGTTTAACACCCGGTATGCTGGCTTCAGTTAGCGGTTCTGTTCTCGAAGAAGGTTATGTTAACCTGGCAGCAAACGGAACTGAGGAGGGTCAGGCGAAAGCCGTGGTGATTGTTACCGAAAGCATAAATGATATCATCCACAGGCCTGGAGGTTCGTTTTTTAATACAATTCCTGAAAACCCCACTGGCACCTCCGATACCATAAACATAGTAATGACTTTTGATGAACCCCAATCCCCTGCGTTGATCGATCTGGATTACTTCAATCCTTTTATAATCAAATCAAAAAACAGGGAAGTTGAAATCCACCTACCCAACTTTCCACCAACCAACCTGATGGATACTGACCTGCTGGGAACAGGTGATGATGCCTCAAACCCGATTGCCGGAAACTATTTTGTAACTACTACTAACCTGCCCTGGGCCATGTTTTTGGTCGAACCTTTTGATTACCCGGTAGAAAAAGTTCAGATTATCGATGCCTACAATTATTTTGGTACCTGGGCTGAATCAGGAGGAACGCTCTACAACGACTGGTATCTGGATTATTCAGGGTATAGAAATAATAATGAAATATATTAATGAGGAATATATT
>CAYNDN010000761.1:0-2321 GCA_964395075.1 uncultured Lentimicrobiaceae bacterium
GCCTGTCCATGTATTGAAGGCGCCTGAAACCACCCAGGCTGAGGCTTCCATATCGACCATTTCCCCATCATGCCCATTACCGGAAATATCCGAAATTATGACCCCTCCCATTCGATTGAAATTATAATAAGCCAGCAGGTTTGCTTCATTTCCGGTAAGGCTTTGGCACATCAACCTGCGAATTTGATCTGCCGGAAGGGCATTGCTCCAAAGCCTGATTTCATCCATTACTCCGTAGAAAAATTCAGCACCCTCATCATTCACTCCTATTGTCATCTTGTCCACAGTCATTTCATGGGAAAATGTTCCTACTCCTGTTTCCATTCCATTGATGTAAAGCTTTACAGCAGTTCCATTTTTGGTTACAGCCACATGTACCCATTCATCGCTGCCTATCGGCTGACTGCCGGATACCTGTTGCCATACTCCTTCATCAGGCTGCATGCCGAAATATAAATAACCATCATTAATAAAAAAACTGATCTTGCTTTCATCCAATCCATCGCTGTTTCCCCATGCCAGAATTGTCTGCATACCGGCTTTGCCATCGGAGGGTTTTATCCATGCTTCGATAGAAATTTGTGTGTTTGAATAGGAAGGACTGCCAGACACGTCAAAATCCAGATAATCGTCCAAACCATCAAAAAACAACGCATTGTTGACCCCGCTTTGGTTGTGATTGAAAACAGCTTCCTGCATGGCCAGATATTTCGGGTTATCAAAGTCGTTAATAAATTCCTTCAATCCCCAACTTCCCCATTTTGAGTATAGTTCCTCCGAAGTAAAATGCACGAACAATTCTCCATGATTTTCATACCAATGGTTGAGATATTCTTTATAAACTGCTTTCAAATCAGGGTGGCGGTTGGCCGCAATGAGTTTTGTGGTGAGTTCATCATTATTTTCATTACCTCCCGTACCCACCAGATGTTGGCCTCCTTCGTAAGTGATCAGTTTTACATTGTATTGGTTCGCTCTGGTTTGGTTGTTTGTCATCCAGGTAAATGTGGTTGATAGCGCGCTTTCCATGCGATCAATAATTTCAGGAACGGTGATTGAACTCACCAACCCTTCGGAGACAATATCGTTGGCTACGTTGTTGGCAAAATAGGGTGCAATGGCCAGGGCATCGGCAGTAACTCCGCTGGGATTGTAAAAACTATCGTTGAAATAGGAGAGAATTTTATGCGCGACATAATCATTTCCTGCCTGCGAAGAGATTACTTTAACCAGCGATGCCGGATTACCGTAAACCGTTTCGAAAATATGGAACATATCGGCAGACCTTTTTGCAGTATATTTCCAACCCTTAATCCAGTCTGCTTCGGTGTAGCCCAGGGCGGTTGCCTGCTCAACAGCGTACGTGTATTGCGAAAAGGAAGAATTCCAAAGTTCGTTGCTGTATTCGATGTACACTTGTAAATCAGGATTCATATTAGTCTTTAGGAAGGTTGCCAATTCACTGATATAATCATCAGTTGCTTTGTGTGGAATATTGATCCAGACATCTTTCATCGTTGAGTTGCACAGTTCAACAATGTATTCCCACGCCACTCCGGCACTTTGTGTTTGGGTAAAAAAGTTCGCCTTTGAACGTTGTTCCCAGCTTTCCACTTCAGAGCCATTTGTGCGCAGCCAGTCCATAAACCGCAAAACCTGAAAATCGCTTAGGAAGCCGATGAACTCGTCTGTAAAAGTTTTGGTTTGAAAGTTTTCGGTGTAATCGGGGTAGATAAATTGGATGTTTGAAATGGGATCGCTCACATCCGATGAAGCAATCACCAATTGAACCCCTCCGGTTACATTTATGTATGTATCCACCGGACAGTTGAAAGTTCCGGTAGCGCCTTCCAGCAATGTAACCTGTCCTGTTCCCTGCACCATTAGACGATATTGCCCGATTGGCACTGCACCGCCAATACCCCAAAGCATAAGTGTTCGCACTTTTTGCGGGGCACTTTCGCCAACAACAAAAGGCACCTCCAATGGATAACCATTTTCATTTACCGGAACTTCAAGTCCGGTATCCCATGGCCCCGATCCATCGGCATTATGGGTGATCCAGTTTCGACATTGCTTAAAGGCGTCTGTAAAAACAAATTCCGTTGAATAATCTTTTACCTGGGCGAGATTTGTGCCGACCTGGCAGCTGATCTGTGGGTAAATTAATATTGGAATAATCAGCAGAATAGAAAAAAATATCTGTCTTTTCACCGTATTTAACATTGAATTCTTTAAAAAAAATTTTTCAAAGATAGCGAAAAGGTTATGTTACAATTTCTATTTAAGTAAACTGTATGTATTGATACAAAAAATCCCGA
>CAYNDN010000762.1:0-322 GCA_964395075.1 uncultured Lentimicrobiaceae bacterium
TTTAGTATCTTTCAATTCATTTTCTGCCAATAAATGGCAGAAAATGAATTGAAAGATACTTTTGCAAAATTTCTAAATTATTATAAATCAATGAGAAATGTCAAAAATTTATGTGACTATTATTCAATGAAAAATTTAGAAATTTTGCCTGACAACTTGGACAAGCCAAAATATGCAACATGCTTTAAATGTAACTCCTTTTTTGGTTTTGGCTTGTCCAGGTTAGGGGGATTTAAACCTGAACTCGAAGTCCTCAACAGGCATAAATTCTTCTCGTTTCCAATAATATTTGACTACATCACCCGCATTAGCAATTGAATCA
>CAYNDN010000762.1:332-2319 GCA_964395075.1 uncultured Lentimicrobiaceae bacterium
TTTTTAAATCCAAACGGAAAAATCAGTTGGTATTTTGCCGTTTCAAAAGGTGTTTCCCAAGCCTGGGTGGTTGTGATGATATATTTGGCTTTATTTCCTTTCATTTCCTGTCCGTATCTGATCCTGTAACCGCTTTCAGCATTGGGTGGGATACTTAATCTGAACATGCATCCTTTGTCTGTTTGGGTGGCCAGCATACTGGTGGTATCACCTTCCGGCTGGATTTTTACATGCGTGATGTCGCCATACTTTTTAATATCAGGAAATGGATAGAAAAGCATTTGCCTGATTTCGGTGGAGGTATTGTTGCGGAAATAATACAATCCATCAACTTCAAAACTTTCATGGTTCAGCTCAAATTTCAGGTCTTCGGCAAAAAAGGAAATTTTTTGGGAAAACCCTGAAAAAGCAATCAGTAATGCCAACGCGACAAAAAACCTGTTCATCTTCATTCTGCAATAATTTTATGCGTGGCAAGTATCTGTTGGTTTGATTTCAGTAAAACCAGGTATTGCCCCGGCGGAAGCATGCTGCCGACGTTCCAGTAAAGTGACTGCGATTTGGTTTTTGAATCAGCCTCAAAAGATGCTACAATCTTTCCCGTTATATCACATATTTCCAAAACAATGAAAGGGTTATTTATTTCAGGCAGGTTGATGATAAAAGTTGTGGCCTTTTTAAATGGATTCGGGAAATTTGAAAGGGTTGTGGTTTCCTGTAATTCCCACTCGGGGGTTTGGGTGGTATAGATGGTGAAATCCAGATTTACCGTATCGTTGGGCTCCAGTGAGAAATATTCGTTGGTGGGGTAATCAACATCATCAGCAACAATTTTGTGGATGTGGTAATTTCTGGCTAACATCCCATCAAAAAAGTAGTAGCCTGAATTATCAGTAATAATATGATGAATATCATACCCGGTATCCAAAATATAATCTTCTGTATAGTATAGTTCGGCATCACCAACCGGATTGCCATTCTGATCATAAACAAATCCTAAAAAAGTTCCGGTACAATCTCCACCATAAGGGTAGTTATTACATCCGGTAGATTTGACCTGCCAGAAGATGTAGTCGTAATACTCATACGATGTAACAAAATGTATATAGGATGATTGATTGGGTTGCAGTCCCGCAACAGGATCATACGGGTCGGGGCCCCATTTTAAGGTATTGATCTCATCGTAGTAATCGCTGTAAATTCCAACAAAACCATCGTCAGGATAAAGTTCCAGCGGAGCCACCAGAGCATCGTTGGTAATCGCGGTTAGCCAGTTCGTGGAATCGGGGTAAAAATCAGGCTGGAACTGCACGAATACATTTCCGTTTGAAAGCTGCATGTCTTCAAAATTATTATACCCCATCATATCGAGGTAATAATTATCTGCTATTAAAACCCATTCACCATCTTCAAAATAAATTTCAACGATGAGGCCTGCCGGTGGGATGGGATTACTTTGCAATGGCAAATTGAAAAGCAGCAACGAGGCGAGAAAGATCAATAGTATTTTCATGGTGTGTCATTTTTCGTTTAAAACTGATGCCAAATGTAAGCATTTTCGGTGTGTTTTACAAACTTAAATTGAGCTGTTTTTGCCTCATAATATCCTGCTACTGAGTCAAAGCAAGTGTTTGTAATTTGTTTGGGGCAGATGGCAAAGGGTGGAATATATTGGAGATCATATTACACTTCCAGGGTGTATTTGATAAATATCCGAAAAAAAAGAGGCGGATATTTATACCGCCCCTTTAGATTAGCTTATTGCATCAGGCATTTATTCTTCTGCCATAAAAGGATAACGGTAATCTGTTGGCGGATCGAAGTTTTCTTTGATAATGCGCGGAGAAACCCACCGCAAAAGATTTAGGTACGACCCGGATTTATCGTTTGTTCCCGAAGCCCTGGCACCACCAAATGGTTGCTGCCCCACTACGGCACCGGTTGGCTTGTCGTTAATGTAGAAGTTTCCGGCTGCATTGGTCAGTAT
>CAYNDN010000763.1:0-2318 GCA_964395075.1 uncultured Lentimicrobiaceae bacterium
GTGATGCCATCTCCATCAAGGTCAACAAAAAAATTGTGGGAATTATTGGTTTCGAGCTGGGAATAGATTTCAAGCCGATATTTTTGGAACATTTCCCGGGGCAACAGATAAATCACAATTGCAGCAAAAATCATTGCCATTGTCCAGGGCAGAATTTGCACCAGCCTGTCTTTAAAAATATCCCTCCTGAAGATCACACGGCGAAATTAAGAAAATGACCGATAGAATTTGATGGTTTACCCGAAACGGGGAAGAGGTTTATCTACTTTGGGGCTGCCACGAAATAGTAATTCAGTTTTTGATGGTATTGTTTGCTGAATGCTTCTTTTGAGAGCGGGGATTTATTTTTGATGAAATCTTCCAGGAGGTAAATGCCGTAATTCAGCTCATCGAAATAGCTAAACATCATTTCCGGCGTGGTGCCATAAAAGTCTGATGCACCGAGGCCATATTCAAAAATTACAACAGGGCTGTTTCTTTTAATCACCCCTCTTGCCCCGGATAATACCAGGTATTCAGCACCTTCAACATCAATTTTAATGAAATCGATTTTCAGATTTTCGGGGATTACATTTTCCAGGCGGTCGGTTTTTACTTCTATTTCTATAACCTCGGCACTGTTATCAGGATAATCGCGCTTTTTGAGTCCACTGTATGCCGGGAAATCAGGAACGTATTTAAAAGTTGATGTTCCTGTTTTATCACTCACAGCAACATTCATAACATTTACTGATTTTGTGTTCTTGAATTTGTCAGCGATAGCATTGCAAAAATCCGGAATGGGCTCGAAAATATGATGCGTACCATTTGGTGAAAACTTCAACACTTCATCTGTAATCTCACCCTTAAAGCCACCAATATCAATGCAGTTGGAAGTTGGCTTCAAAACCTTTTTCATCAGCTTTTTGGTGAGGATATCATAATGGATGTTTTTTGTTACCGGAATTTGTAAGGTGATGAGAATATGACGAATTAGTTCTTTCATCTGAATTTTAAATAAAATGATAAAGCGGGCGCAAAAGTAGGAGATTTTTGTGGTTTTCCGTTAAACAGGAATCACTGTTCTATTTAAAAGCCTGAATCCCTGTGATATCATGCCCCGTAACAAGCAGGTGTATGTCGTGAGTTCCCTCATAAGTTATCACCGATTCTAAGTTCATTATATGGCGCATGATGGGGAAATCGCCGGTGATGCCCATGGCACCAAGTACCTGTCTGGCTTCACGAGCTACTTTTAGTGCCATTTCCACATTGTTTCGTTTGGCCATCGAAATTTGGGCAGGCGTGGCATGGTTGCTATTTTTGAGCTTGCCAAGCCGCCAGGCCATCAACTGGGCTTTGGTGATTTCAGTGAGCATTTCGGCTAACTTTTTTTGCTGCAGCTGAAATGAAGCGATTGGTTTTCCAAACTGCTTGCGTTCCATGGCATATTGCAGTGCTGTATTGTAACAATCAATGGCGGCTCCAATGGCTCCCCAGGCAATACCATATCTGGCAGAGTTCAGACACATCAAAGGGCCTTTGAGGCCGGATATGTTTGGGAATACATTTTTTTTAGGGACTTTCACATCGTCAAAAACCAGTTCTCCGGTAACTGATGCCCGCAACGACCACTTGTTATGGGTTTCAGGAGCTGTATATCCCGGCCATCCTTTTTCCACAATCATGCCTCTCACTTTGCCTTGTTCATCCCTAGCCCATACTACGGCAATATCTGCAATGCTACTGTTGGTAATCCACATCTTCGATCCATTCAGCAAATAGTAGTCGCCCATATCGCGAATACGGGTTTCCATGCTGCCGGGATCGGAGCCGTGGTTGGGCTCAGTCAGTCCAAAGCATCCAATCAGCTCACCTTCGGCCAGTTTGGGCAGGTATTTCCTTTTCTGATCTTCACTGCCAAAAGTAAAGATCGGGTACATCACCAATGAAGTTTGTACCGATGCCGTTGAACGTACGCCTGAATCACCGCGTTCCAGTTCGGTCATTATCACACCATAAGCGATTTGGTCCATGCCTGCACCGCCATATTCTTCGGGGATAAAAGGGCCAAATACCCCAAGGCCCCCAAGTTCCCTGATAATTTTTATGGGGAATTCATGTTTATGCGCTGCCTCATCAATGATGGGAATAATTGAGCGCGAAACATAATCGCGTATGGATGATCGGATGATTTTATGTTCGTCATCCAGCAGATCATCGATTTGAAAATAATCCGGTGGGTTGTAGGGGTACGTCATGTGAAAGAAGTTATTGGTTAAATGTAATTTGTTAAAGGAAAAAAAACATTTGAAAACATCAATGAAACATCACATCCA
>CAYNDN010000764.1:0-2303 GCA_964395075.1 uncultured Lentimicrobiaceae bacterium
AATTTTTTTCATTCCAGCCTTAATTTTTCTTGCCGCCTGCAACAACCAGGTACAAAAGGAAAACGAGGAATTGAAAGCAGAAATAGCAATGCTGGCCAAAGAAAATGCTGAGCTTGCCGGGGGGACTTACGTCCTGGAGCGCACAGTAGAAACTTATCATAGCATGCTCAAGGAAATCGACCAGCAAATCGCCTCAATAGATGACAAGCATTTGATCATAAAAAACAAAAACAGTGAGTTCACTTCGGATAACGACGTGGAACAAGACATCCTGATGCACCTCGACCACCTCCAGCATATGACGGAAAATGCAAAGCACAAAATTGCGCATCTGTCGAAAACCATGAATGAACTGAGGAAAGAAAATCAGGCTGATCACGAACAGATCCACAAAATGGATATTTACATCAACGACCTTGCACATCTCGTGGTAAAAAGAGATCATCAGATCAAAGCACTTCACAACGAGCTACAGAAAAAAGGTGCCAACAACGCTGCCATATACCGGGCTTACAAAAAACAAAAGGAATACTCCGATGTTTTGCTCGAGATCATCAATTCAGCATTCTATTTTGCCGGAACCAAAAGCGAACTTAAGCAATATGGGATCGTTGATACTGAGGGTGGATTTATTGGTATCGGAAAGGTTAAGATGCTTAATGCGGATGCTCCCGTAGAGTTTTTTGAACCCATCGACATGCGGCTTACGAAATCCTTTAACCTCGATGCCCGAAAAGCCAACCTGATCACACCCCACCCTTCTGACAGCTATGAGCTGATTGCAAATGCAGATACTCCCGGTGTATCGCTCAAAATTACTAACGACCTGAAATTCTGGCAAGAAACGAATTTCCTGGTGATCGAAATAAAAGATTAAATAGTGTTCGTCTTTTTAGTCGGGTGTTTGATTCAGAATGTTTCCTAACGAGGCTTGCGAAGTGCTGAATAACAATAGTCCCGTATGTACTGGATGTTTGTTTTCAGCACAAGCATAACGAAGTTAGGGGACATTATGGACAAACACTAAATGCTAAATATACGGTTCAATAGATCTAAAAATTTATATGTGTTGTGCTTTACTCAACCCAAGAAATAGCCAATCAATCTGCTCAAGCAAGTTAAATCAAAATTCAACCTATCATTAACTTAAATTTACAAGATCATGGAATCACAGGATAACCTGATAAAAACAACGGCACGGCTGGTTATCGCCACATTGATCATCATTGTACTGGTTGTCGGAAAATCCTTCCTGGTACCACTTGCATGGGCACTTTTGATTGGACTGGCAAGCTACCGGTTTCTCAACAAACTAGAGGAAAAAACTGCTATGCCCAGGTCACTGATCAACATGCTGTTTCTGTTCTTTATTTTTGCATTATTAATTTCTATTGGTTATTTCTTTTATATCGAACTAAGCATTATATTCAACGACCTCCCGGGATTAATGGCAGCTATCTCATCGCGGTTACATGAAATATCCTTGCAATTTCAAAACTGGGGCATTCATATACCGGACCATGTTGATAAAGTGTATATCAATGAATGGGTACAAAAACATAACGAACTGATCGTTAACTTCATTTCCGGAATTGGCCTGAACCTGTGGAACCTCATCCTGATCATGTTCTACCTGTTTTTTCTGCTCTATTACCGGGATCTTGTGGTTCATTTCTACATCAGTAAATTCAAGAGTAAGGAAAGGCTCGATCGTGTAAAAGACCGTTTCAATAAATCCCTTGACCTTGTGAGAAGTTATATTTATGGATTGGTTGTTATTACACTGATATCGGCAGCCATGAACTATGTGGTATTCCTGATTTTTGGGATCAAATTTGCACTTTTCTTCGCGGTGTTCCTGGCCATTTTAAATCTCATTCCGTTTATTGGAAATCCCATCGGCCTGGCGGTGATCATGCTTTTCGCCATCATTACCAACGAAACCATGCTCATCCCGCTACTTATTTTTATTGCCCTTTTCATCATGAATTTTCTCCAGGATAACGTAATCAGGCCATGGATCGTGGGAGACAAACTAAAAATTAATGCTTTTGCAGTTTTTGTAGCCATCATCATTGGCGGCATGATCTGGGGAGTGTCGGGCATGATTCTGTTTATTCCCATTACCGGGGTGGTAAAAATTATTCTGGAGAGCAAAAAAGAACAAGGTATTTATGCTATTTTCTTCTCGGAATTACCTAAAAAGCGTAAATTTCCGGACGAATTGTTGGAAAAAGATAATACTTAAATTGCAGGCAAATGGTAAAGAACAGGTTCAGGAAATTAAAAATAGCATTGCTAAT
>CAYNDN010000765.1:0-2298 GCA_964395075.1 uncultured Lentimicrobiaceae bacterium
AAAACAAACACTAATCAGCAAAGAAGAATTTACCCACAAAAATGTTAGTAGAACCTAAAAAAATAAGATTAATCACGCTCAATCTCCGATTTCACAAAACCAATAACTTCAGGGAAGAAGGTCTCAAAATCAGACTTTAATTCTTCGTATTGTTCGATCAGTTGCTGCTTTCCGTTCTCTATTCCTGAATTAAATGTGGTTCGGCGCGACATGCCTTTTAGTGCCAATCCAATGTTGTCAACATCTGCGTAAGATGCCAGCCAGTTGCCAACCGACATGGCAGGCAGAATTTTTTTCATCCTCGGAGGAAGCGAGAAATAATATCTGAATAAGGTTCGGTAGGCCGATTTGGTGAATTGCAAAAGTGGTACATCGGCATATGTGTTCCAGCCGGCGGCAAGGTAATGATCGTAATACATATCAATAACCACACCTGAATATTTGCGATATATATCCCTTATACGTACTTTGCTTTGCTCCACAACGGGGTGATTGTCCGTGTACTCATCAATCCTACGGTGCAGGAAAATGCCCTGTTGAATTGCTTTGCTAAAATTGTTAACCTGTTTGCCTTTTACCGAATCGGCAATGTAATTACCAACCATGATCTCCTCATGGCCAAAGGATAGGTAAAGATGGGCCAGGTAATTCATGAGCCCGGATTATGTTGTTTGGTTTCGAAGTAGATGTCAAGCAGTTTTTGAGCCGCTACATAAGAACTTATTTTATTGTATTGTAGCTCGTTTATCGTACTGTCGATGTTTTGCTTTACGGTATCATTCTCATAAAAATCGTTTTTCAGTTGTTCGTTTATGCTTTCGAACATGATCAGGTTTTTCTGTTCTCTGCGTTTTTGTTCAAAAAACCCGTTTGTTTGGGTATGGTTCTCAAAAGATTTAACAACCTCCCAAACTTCAGGAATTCCTGCTTTGGTGTTTGCCGAGCAGGTGCCAACTTTGGGTATCCATCCCGATTCGGTAGGAGGGAAGAGGTGCAGGGCATTTTTATATTCGGACTGGGCACGCGTGGCTTTGTCGATATTGTCGCCATCGGCTTTATTGATAAAAATGGCATCGGCCATTTCCATGATGCCACGTTTGATGCCCTGGAGTTCATCACCGGCGCCGGCCAGCATCAGGAGCAGGAAAAAATCGACCATGGAATGCACAGCAATTTCCGACTGCCCCACACCCACCGTTTCCACAAAGATTACGTCGAAGCCGGCGGCTTCGCACAGGATGATCGATTCGCGGGTTTTGCGGGCTACGCCTCCCAGTGAACCTGCTGATGGCGAAGGCCGGATGAATGCATTTTTATCTGTCGAAAGTTCCTCCATCCGGGTTTTATCGCCGAGAATGCTGCCTTTGGTGCGACTGCTGCTGGGGTCGATGGCGAGAATTGCAAGTTTATGATCTTTTCCGGTAAGGTATTTCCCGATGGCCTCAATAAAGGTGCTTTTGCCAACGCCAGGAACGCCGGTAATTCCAATCCGGATTGACTTTCCGGAATGTGGCAGGCATTTCTCAATAATTTGCTGTGCCAGTTGGTGGTGAGCCGGGTTGGTGCTTTCCACCAGCGTGATGGCCTTGCTCAGGATGGTTCTGTCGCCCGAAAGGATGCCTTCAACATACTGATCAGTTGAGAGTGCTTTCCGCCGGAATTTCTTAAACCGGTCGATTGCCGCCTTGTTTGTGGAATCAGGCTGTTCAACGCCATCGTTTACATGTAAGGCAGATTTATGATGATTGTCCTTTTCAGTCATATACCAAAAATTTTGGCAAAGTTACTGATTTTGTTCGGGCTCATTGTTTCAAAGCAATCTGGTAATATTTTGTTCAAATATTAAAACCACAAAAAGTATGATTCAGGAGAGAAAACAGAATCGTATTACTATAGTCAATATAGGTTAGACAGTATTTCAAACAGTTCTGTTTATCCGATGTCCGGGATTAATCTAATTACTTTCTCCTACGAAGTTGATAAATGCATTAGCAAGACAGAGATAATGGAAGGTGAAGTATTAAATGTTTACAATTTCAATTACGAAGGTGATTATATATCCGAAATAACACTCATTCAAAATCAACAGAACGATACACTACATTACGTTTACGAATATGATCAGGGAGGAAATATACACCAAATATTTCTTAATGGTATTATCTATTCTGACTTTGAATATACCTCAATTGAGAATCCGTTGTTCAAAGTATCTAAACCCTATTTAGCAAAAATACCCATTCACCCCAACTTGGACAAGCCAAAACCAAACAGGGAATAACAATCGAGAAGTTTTTA
>CAYNDN010000766.1:0-2292 GCA_964395075.1 uncultured Lentimicrobiaceae bacterium
GCCTAACCCCTTTATGCTCATCCTCGAATCAGGTTTCTTTTGAAGGAAATAACTAGCAGATAATAACTGTGTCCCAATATTAGTGCCAACGGCCATATTTTTTTTAAAATTAGAGAATCTGTTGTAACTTACTCAATAAGTTGAAGTCGTTTTGCACCCCTGCCACAGCAAAACAACTGGGTGTACCTTTAGGAATCGTTTACACATGGAGGGAAACAGTGAAAATTAAAGAGTGTCAGAGTAAACCTGTTAAAGACAGTATGGGGGTCACGGTGAGTTTATCTTGCGACACATTAGCTCCGTTAGCATATTCGGAGGTGGCGGTTCATTATCATCTTTTTCTTTAAACTGATTTTTATGTTTTCTCTTCTTAATTGGTTATTCAATTGAGCAAGGCCTAAACCTGGTTTTAATTTCCATAACTCTAATGCTCACTAGACCAGTAAAAAAGTGCCTTACAGGGCTTTCCTCATCTTATCTTCGATCTGTTCCTTTAATTCTTTTTTGTTTTTAACAATATTCACTGATAAAAGGTCAGCGAGATACTCCGTATCGGCACTTTCCGGATCTTTCAAATAATCCCTGATAGCCTGGTGTTGTTTTTGCGACAACTGAATATCCGCCTCGGTACAGATCTTAAGTGGATAGTCATGGGTACTCTCGGACTTTTGATTGGATGCCTGACCTTTGAGCGTGGGTTGACCTTCAATTTGGCGGGTATCTTTGGTCAGCGTAAAATGCAGCTCTATGACGAAAGACAAATCTTCAAGGGGTTCTATATGTGGAAGAAGAAACTCATCAAAATTTTTAGATATCTGACGGCGCTGGGCTGAAAATTTCACCACATAATCCTCAACCGAAATGCTACTGAGTTGTGTCAGTTTAAATTTTCTTCGGTCGGCAATTTTATATTTAGCCAGTTCATTCTCATCAATTTTAAGACAGGTAAGATCTGGTCCTACTCCTTGCTTTCCTAAATCGAACTTACCTTCGATATTATATACAAAAACCTCAGGGAGCTGTTCATCATACAATATACTATTGTGGATCAGGGCTTTTAACAATTGGTCCTGGAGTTCTCTTTCAATTAAATAGGTATAAGGTTCTTCGCTCAGCGTTCCACATTCTGGTCTTTCAGTATTTTTGTTTATAAGACCCCCCAGTGTACTTAAATCAGAGCAACTTAAATTTGTCCCAAAGAAAACATCCTCAATATTATCGGGTTGGGTAAGACCGGTGCTCCACACATTGGACAGGAGCGCTAATTCGATCAGAACGCTTTCCTTGAGCAGTAATCCCATAGTCACTGCGACGACTTCGTTATCGGCATTCAAAATCGGCGAGCCCGAATTCCCGTTGATAAGGGGGTCATCACAGAAAAAGTGCACAAAACGATTATGATCACTGATGAATTTCCGTAAATCAATCATATCCCATCCAGTTTTTTGCTGCGCCCGACAGTTTTTTTCTTTGAGTGTACCTCTGAGTTCACTCGTGCTCGTGGGATTCACGGACCAGATTTTTAAGTCTTCCGAGTCTTTAATTCCCTCTTGATTTAAATTTAAAGCAGGCCGGGAGTTCAGGGGGTTTATGCGGAAATATGCAAAGTCCTGCTTGAGGAGCTTATCCTCACCTTCTATATCGGAGGCAAATAAAAGCTCCTGACAACTACGGGTTGCCCGGCGGGGAGCTTCAGAGGTTTCTGGAAAGACAATGGCCAGGCTGTCCTCACAGCTACGGGGATTGGCTTTAACAGAGTCCGGGATACAATGACTATTGGTCATAATCACATCGGGGCGTACTAAAAATCCAGTACAAAGCCCTTTACCGGTGTACTTATTAAATAAAACCATTCCGACCGAGGAAGAGCACGAAGTATAAGAATGACAATTAACATTTGCTCCCTGTACCAGGCTTTCCATGGTCCAATTGCTGAAAGTATCTTCATCTAAATAATAAGGTTTCGCCTCAGGCTGTTGTTCCGGAGTTAAATCGGTAGTCGCATCAGACTCATTAGAATCATAAGGATCAGAATTTCCTAAGGTGTTATAATAATCCTGATCTGATTTATTACTAGAAGGATCATCACCGGAATCATTATGACAATTACAAAGAAAAAGCAGGCTAAAGAGAGTTACCAGTACGGCGAGCCATCTCGCCAAAATTTTTGATTTTTGTGCAAAAATTGTCATACCTGCTCCTATGATAGGCGTTAAAATAGAAATGAAGATCAAGTCATCTTTAAAGCTTATTACTAAGCAATTCCTATGCCTAAAAATAAAAGACAAATTG
>CAYNDN010000767.1:0-2290 GCA_964395075.1 uncultured Lentimicrobiaceae bacterium
ACCGCGATAATGGCTTCCAGATTACCGGCCTCTGGGAAAGGTATAAGCCTTTCATGACCGACCGTATCAGGAATTTCTATTCCTACTGGGGCTTTGGTGCTCATGCAGGTTATATCAGGGCCAGGGAACAATTTTGTGTTTCCACACCCGATGGCTGCGCACTTTACGAAAACCGGCGCACGAGGGTGATAGGCGGTTTTGATGCAGCCCTGGGTTTTGAATACCAGTTTTATTCTACCCCCATGGCCATTAGCCTGGATTACCACCCTTATGTGGAATTTTTTGGGGAAGACTTTTTCCGGATCGACTTCTGGAATTTTGGATTGACCATTAAGTACACGTTTTAGAATATTTATCAATGAAACATACATAGACCCCATCCCCAGCCCTTCCCCTGAATGGGAAGGGAGTAAAGAGTTTCCTACGAGTAGCCAGTGAGCATGTGGGTTGGAGTTCTCCCCGCCAGCTGGCGGGGAAGTTAGAGGGGGTCTGAAGAGATTTCTTAAATAATAAGATAGTTAGCAAAAACATTAAAATTTTTACAGATATGAAAAGAATAGTTTTATCAATGATCGTTTTGCTTGCAGCATTTGCAGGCTTTGCACAAGACAAATCAGGATCGCAGGAAATGCGAACCCTTTTTGGAAACAACAACAATGTGAGCCATGGCGGCTATGCTGCAATCAATGTTGAATATGCCCAAATTGATAACAAAGATGCTGTATTGGTTGGCGGACGTGGCGGCTGGATCATCAATCACCGGCTTACCATTGGTATTGCAGGAAAAGGAATTGCCAGTTCTGTTTCATACCTGGATGACACTCTAACCGAACCGGATAAAGAAAAATATTACCTGAACGGCGGTTATGGTGGTTTGCTCGTTGAACCGATTATCATGCCTTTTTCTCCGGTTCACATCTCTATTCCTGTAGTGATTGGCGCCGGTGGTGTGGCCTATAGCTACAAACGCCATGAAAATTGGGAAGACAATTATTGGGAAACTCACGATGCCTCCGCATTCTTTGTGGTGGAGCCCGGACTGGAGATCAACCTCAACCTGGTGAAATTTATGCGAATCTCATTTGGTGGTTATTATAGGATTACAGCTGGGCTAAGCCTCGAAGATCCCAATGATGAAAAAGCATCAAGCGATCTGCTCAATGGGTTCTCGACAGGGATATCATTAAAGTTTGGAAAATTCTAAGCATCGCAGTAATTAATGCACGCGTAATCGGTGATAGTTCCCGGCTGCACACTTCCAACTGAAGACTGCCGACTAAAGACTGCCGACTGCACACTGCCGACTGCCCACTGCTGACTGGCTACTGCCGACTGCCCACTAAAAAATACGGTTAATCATTTAACCAAATTCCGATTGCTGATCTGTCCCGGTAGCGAAAGTTGCCGGGATTTTTTTTTGTGAACTCAAACATTAATTCATGTTTCCTTTTATGAAACTTATTTCGTATTTTTGCGGTTAAGATTATGAGAGTACATTTGATTAGAAGGCAGTCGATTGAAGAGTTTGTCTTAAAAAATGCCAGGAGCAGGGCATCTTTTGAGACTTGGCTGTCAATCATTAAGCGAGCTGATTGGAAAAAACCAAATGAGATAATATCAACGTTCAATAGTGCAGATATTCTTGGTAAAGGCTCTCACAGAGTGGTATTTAATATTGGAGGAAATAATTTCAGAATAATTTGTAAATATCACTTTGGTAATTTAAATGTTCATCTATTTGTTAAGTGGATCGGTACTCATGCAGATTATACAAAACTCTGTAACGAGGGAAAACAATATGATATTGATGTTTATAAAACGTAGTTAGAAAGGATAGAAGATGGAAACACTAAAATATTCAGTAATAAAAGATGTAGAACAGTACAATAGGTACTGTGCTATCCTGGAGAAATTGATTTTTAATGAAAACAAAGAAACAACGGATGAAATTGAATTACTCACCCTTTTGATTGAAAAATGGGATTATGAGCATAATACATTAAATGATTCTGACCCGATTGAATTACTTAAATCATTAATGGAAGAGCATGATTTAAAAGCAAAAGATTTAGTAGAAATTCTGGATTTGTCAAAAGGAACTATCTCTAAGATTCTAAACTACCATAAAGGTCTTTCAAAAGACACGATACGGAAACTTTCTGATTATTTTAATTTATCACAGGAAGCTTTTAACCGGCCATACAGATTGATTCATGGCGTAAACAAGCGTTTCCGAAATGCAAGCCTATGAATACGAGAAAAAATATGATAGGAGCATAAAAGCAACATT
>CAYNDN010000768.1:0-2288 GCA_964395075.1 uncultured Lentimicrobiaceae bacterium
GCATGAAATGCAATTCTACTATGATTACTTGGTTGATCTTATTGAAGATGAAATCCAATCTTATCCCAGCTATCTGTACTACACTGCTAAATCATGGATAGAAAGCCCTGATGTAACATATGTTGATAATATTAGAGAGATTTGGCATACCCCGAATATCCATCTTCAAAGGAGAGGAAAAGCATATCTTGATGCAGAAGAACCACCAATTACCGATTAGATATGAAATCGATAACTCTTCTAATTTTTATTACATTATTGCTTTGGCCAGGTTTTGCAAAAGCACAACATACCTATAGTTTTTATTACAGGGATACGGTAGATACATGGATGTGTGGTGCCATAGAAGATGAAAGTGGGAATATCAATGTGGCAATAACAAAGGAGACAGGCCTTGCGTTTTCGCAAAGTACGATCCATTCAGGATTAATTCTTTCCATAAATAGTATGGGACATACTTCTATCAGGCAATATCACTTTGGAGATACACTTTTTTCGTTTTCAAATTTTTACAAATTGAATGCCGGTGGATATTTACTAAGCGGAAGAGCAAAGGCACCTGGCAGTGATGAATATATGTTTATGATCATGAAAACTAACGATGAACTGAACAAGATATGGGCAAAATTTTATGATTTTCCGGACGATTATTTTGTTAGCATAGAAAAAACCTATGAATTACCCAATGGGATAACAATGGCAGGAATTATGAGGTATTCTAATGAGCCAGGAGCAAAAATACCATTTTTCCTCCGAATTAATCCTGAAGGTGATTTGTTGGCCCAGTACATTTATGATGATGCAACATCATCCCCATTTGATTTTTTGCTTTCCCCTGATTCTTCAGAATTATGGTGTTTTTCCTCTTATGGCCTGGATCCCATTAACGGGCCCTCCCTCACTGCATTTGACACGGCCTTCTTTTACTTATATAGTAAAGAAATACCCGATTATTCTTTGTTTAACATTGAACCAATATGGTATGCTAATAGCACAATTATACTTGCCTTCAATGGTCAACGACCGGGAGCACCCTACCAGGATGATGAGCATTCCATTAGCTTGTATGATACATCTTTTAACCTCCTGCACGCTAACTATTTTGGTGCCCCGGATACCAACGATTATCCTGCATGGTTTCAATCCGTAGATTTCAGGCATACTGACAGCATCTTCTTTGCCGGATGGAAAAACCATGATTGGGGTTATCCTTCACCTAATGCAGTGAGCTGGATCATGACCGGCCAGCTCGACAGCACATTGCAACCGCGTTACCTGCATTTTATTGGTGGTGATGCATACTATGAAACCTATTACATACTTGCCACCCGCGATGGTGGCTGCTTGATTACTGCAAGGAGATGGGACCCGGAAAGGTCGTTATACGATTTGCTGTTTATTAAGCTAAACAACGAAGGGGTTATTGTTGGCACCCCCCCATCCGGCATTGAGGTCAGGCAGGCACTGGTGTACCCGAATCCTGCATCGGATTGGCTTACAGTGGAAACGGCACTACAGGATTCCAGAATAGAGATTTACAATACCAGAGGTAAACTTGTTTTATCACATCAAATTCAGGAATATAAAGAAAATATTCATGTAAGACATCTTCAGCAAGGGGCTTACATTTATAAAATTTTGACAAAAAACGGTGAGATCGAAACCGGAAAATTTATTAAGAATTAAATTCCTTAAATTATGAAAGACAAATCACTACTAATAATAATTACTTTCCTGCTTTTTCCTCTATTTATGATGGGGCAGGAAGGCTCGGATGAAAACTGCTTTGAATGCAGGCACAATTCAGCAACTGGACATAAGTCTTTAGCCTCTGGGCTAAACAATACTGTTGAAGGGAATTTCTCCTCAGCATTAGGTGGAGAAAACACAATAATAGGGGATTATTCATTCATTGCAGGATACAGTTCATTATGTAACCATAATTTTAGTGGGATCATCGGTAGCTTCGACACAACAACCAGCTACCATTCATTTATATTAGGAAGCCTTAATAAAACCACGGGTAAAAATGCATTTGTAATTGGTACCGGCTCAAAATCATTATCCAATTATGCCTATGCGATCGGTAATCATGTTATAACAGATGCGAGTGAGGCAATCACCATTGGATTTGGAAGGGTAGATGCTCCTCTTGAAAACCTTGTGGCGCGAAGCATAATGTTTGGTTCAAATAGTAACTTACCAACTTTCATAGTTTATCAATCCCCGGGCGAGGACAGAACCGGCCGCATTGGAATAGGAAATGTTACAGTACCTGAAGCCAAACT
>CAYNDN010000769.1:0-2287 GCA_964395075.1 uncultured Lentimicrobiaceae bacterium
GCCAGAACCTACCCTGGTATTATGAGTTTCGCAAGCTCGATCCGGGCGATCACAACAAAGAAGATTGTATTAAAATAAATCCTTCGGATGCTTCGGCAATCGGAATTTCTGATGGCGATGAGGTTGTTGTTACTTCACCCACCGGGAGCATTACCGTTAAAGCCCGTTTGTGGGAAGGCGTACAGCCAGGTACTGTTGGCAAAACTTTTGGCGCAGGCCACTGGGCATACGGGCGATTTGCCAGTGATTACGCCAACCTTACCGAGAAAGGCGGAAACAACAATGAAGTGCTGCCTGATGATTATGATCGCTTGTCGGGATCAACGGCACGAAACGGTGGTTTCTGTGGTGTGAAAATTGAAAAAGCTTAATGATTAACCTGTAAACTAACTATTATGGCAAAATATGGAATGGCTATAGATTTACACAAATGCGTAGGCTGCGGAGCCTGCGGCTTAGCCTGCAAAACAGAAAACAATACCGAGCTCGAACATAGCGGCGAAAAGTATAACTGGGCTGATTTCTTAACCTTTACGGAGGGCACATTTGCCGAAGGAAACCTCAAATACAAGGTTTACCCTGTGTTATGCAACCATTGTAGCGATGCGCCCTGTGTGGAGGCTTGCCCGGTTACACCCAAGGCCATGTACAAAACAGAGGACGGGATTACAATGCACAACGACGACCTGTGCATCGGATGCCAGTATTGTCAGGATAACTGCCCTTACAGCAGCAAAAATATGAATGCTGATGGTGTGCAGTACTCTGTTATTTCTTTCAACCCGAATAATCCGGGACCGCAAAGTTTCTATAAAAATGAAACGGCGGTAATACCCGGTGGTACCTCTACTCCTGCTGAAATTGTGCAGGAGGTTGGAGTTGTTCCTCCTGATAAAAATCAATACACGCACCAAGACTATTACCCGGTTCGACCACCGGATGTTACCGAAAAATGTATTTTCTGCGATCACCGCGTAAAGAACGGGGAGCTCCCGTTTTGCGTGGTTTCCTGCCCTTCGGGTGCGCGTATTTTTGGCGACCTGGACGATCCCGCCAGCGAAATCAATGCAGCCATTGCAAGTGGATATTCCCGTTTGAGGGACAATTCAGGTGCTATGCTGGGGCCTGGCGAAGAGGGAACAAAACCCAATGTGTTTTATATCAACGACTACACGGTTGGAATGGCCGAAAGGCCACGTGCTTCCAAAACGCCGCAAAAGCTGCATGTTTTCCCCAACCCGGCATCCGGTGTGGCTTATGCCGAGTTTGAAATGGAATCACCGGGAACAGCCGGCTTAGCATTATATGATATTTCAGGTAAAGAGGTTTTAAAAATCCAAGACCAGAGTTATATTGGGATTGGCAAACAGCGGATCAGTTTTGATGTTTCCGGCCTGAAGAGTGGAACTTATGTTTGCAGAATTACAACACGCGACAAGGTTCTTACGGCCAATATCATTGTCAGGTAACAACCTGAAGTATTTACTTTACAACAACTTACGTCAAAGAGGCCTGCAACCGGGTCTCTTTGATTTTTTTTAATTTAATTTGAAGCATGAAAATGGAAGCGTTTTTTCAACGTGAGCAGGCGCGGGCTGAGGTTTATAATATGCTGTCGGCGTTGTTTGCCCAACCCGAAGATGAAGTGATCAGAGATAAAAACCTGATTGTTTCGCTCAACGAGCGGCTTGCTTTACTTTTTTCAAAATCTGATAATTTGGCATTAAAGTTAAAAAATGCCCTTGCCAAATACACCGAAACCGAATTGCTTATAGCGTTTGCCCGATTATTTGTAGGCCCCTTTAAAACCCTTGCACCGCCATACAGTTCGGTTTATCTCGGCGATGGAACGGTAATGAATGATCATACAATGTGGGTTTTGCAACAATACCGCAACATGGGAATCGACTTCAATTTCGAGGTGCGCGATCTTCCTGACCACATCGCCGTTGAAAATAGTTTTCTCTATTTTTTAATATTCAATCAGTTGCAGGGCTTACAGGAAAAGGATGCTGAAAAAGCCAGCCGTTATTATGATGCGCAAAATCACTTTATCAGGCAGCATTATTCAGTATGGGTTCCGAAGTTCTGTAATAAAGGGATTGCTGGCACCGAAAATGATTTTTATAAAACCTTGTTCGAAATCCAGGCAAAGATGGCTGCGTTGGCTTGCAATCAGTCTTTGCCCATCGATTTCTAACATTGATTAAATTACGTTCCACACATAGTTTTTATCATCCGAACCTGTTGGTCTAACGATATAATCCAGGAACAGCAGGTCGAAGGG
>CAYNDN010000770.1:0-2048 GCA_964395075.1 uncultured Lentimicrobiaceae bacterium
GGCTGTTGCGACCACGAGCCCGACCAATGGCATCAATTTCATCGATGAAAACAATACAGGGCGCTTTTTCACGTGCTTGCTTGAAAAGATCCCGTACGCGTGAAGCACCCACTCCTACAAACATCTCTACGAAATCAGAACCGGAGATGGAAAAGAAAGGTACGCCAGCTTCACCAGCTACGGCTTTCGCCAAAAGTGTTTTACCCGTACCCGGAGGGCCTACCAGGATCACACCTTTCGGGATTTTACCACCCAGCGACGTATATTTTTTAGGATTCTTCAGAAAGTCAACGACCTCCATTACCTCTTCTTTGGCCTCATCGAGACCCGCAACATCATTAAAGGTTACCGTCACCTTGGTATTTTGATCAAACAGGGCGGCCTTGGATTTACCAATATTAAAAATTTGTGCACCGGCACCGCCGGCACCACCACCGACCCTTCGCATGATGAAAATCCAGATCAGGACAATGATCAGCAATGGCAATACCCAGCTTAAAATTGGCAACAAGTAATTGGTCTTGGTGACGTACTGCGGATAAACACGATCAACGTCGGCAATACCCGCTTCTTCTTGCCACTCCTGCAGTTGGTTATAGAAAATTTCCGCTGAACCTACTTCCATACGGAAATGGTAGCGATCACCACCGGGCAAGTTGGATGTCTGTGCATCCTTGTACTGACTTAAAGCATTATCCTTAAGGTAAATCTGAGCCTCTTTTTCGTTAATGACCACCACCTTTTTAATGTCTTGGTTGGTGATCATTTGTTTCAGACGCCCCATTTCCAGCGGATCATTCTGTGGGGTCATACCAGCCAGAATTTGTGCGCCGAGAATAACCAACGCAATAATTCCATAGATCCAAAAGGAGTTGAATCTGGAGTTATTTTTGTTGTTATTTTCTTTTTTATTATTGTTCTCCATTCCGTTTTTCTTTACAGATGCTAAATTACCGCGTCACTCGGCTTGAGTGACAATCCCTTCTATAACGCAGGTACGGATTAATCGTTGCTACTTTTCGATAAAATGACGAAAACCTGCTACAAACTTTCGTATTCTGTAATTGAAGCGTCACTCCACAGGTGTTCCAGCTCGTAGAAGTGTCTTTTTTCCGGATGAAATACATGAACCACCGTATTGAAGTAGTCAATGCAAATCCATTGAGCGTTTCGCTGACCCTCCATATGCACGGGAAGGGTGCCTGCCTCATTTTTGAGGGTGCGGGACACATTTTCAGCAATTGCCTTAACTTGGGTAAAAGAGTCACCTTCACAGATGATGAAGAAGTCAGTGGGCGCATCATCCAGGCCACGCAGATCTAATTTGATTAGATTTTTACCTTTTAGGTCCTGGATACTTTCGACGATAAGGTCGTTCAATTCTTCAGTGGAGAGCTTGCGGTGTTGAACTTTGGCTTGTTGATTCAAACTCAGATCCTCAAATTTTGTTATAAAATGATGTTTTGATCATCACGCTAGGAACTGGAATTTACCGGAATCTCAACAATTCAAATACCACCTTTTAATTCCAAGGTTCCTTTATAAGCAATGTACAAAAATTAATAATTGCATCCTAACAACAGTCTTTTTGTCGGAAAGGTTCTTTTTCGGTACCCGGAATTGGAGTCCACTAATACCGCTGCGCTGGCTATGCTTTCGCAAAAAAAATGTGCGGAAGGCACCGTAATTCAAACTGATCACCAAACCTTCGGACGCGGACAGATGGGGAATACCTGGTTTGTTGAACCCGGAATGAATCTAACTTTCAGTATTATCCTTTACCCGCATTTTGCTCAGGCTCAAGATACCTACCTGTTTACCAAAATGACCGCACTGGCCGTCAGGGATATCGTTCAGCAATATTTCCAGCATCCCGTTTTTATCAAGTGGCCCAACGATATTATGCTGAATCAAAAAAAGATTTGCGGCATCCTTATTCAAAGTGCGCTAAAGGGAAACCAGCTTCAACATATCGTCATTGGTATCGGTCTCAATGTCAACCAATCTGCTTTTCCTTCGGAGTTGCCAAACGCCAGTTCCATGTTTAT
>CAYNDN010000770.1:2058-2282 GCA_964395075.1 uncultured Lentimicrobiaceae bacterium
CGGGTAAAATTTTCGACCTGGATGAGGTACGAAATGCCATTTTCACCCGCATTGAACAGTATTACCTGAAATTACGGGCCCAACGAGCTACTGAGGTTCACCAATCGTTTCTCGATCATCTCTTTTTGCGGGATGTACCCGCCCGATTCAAACGACCAGATGGCAGTATTTTCCAGGGCATCATCCAGGGAATAAATCCCCCCGGACGCTTTAATTTTCAGGTT
>CAYNDN010000771.1:0-1807 GCA_964395075.1 uncultured Lentimicrobiaceae bacterium
GTTTTTTATCGAACATCACTTTTAGGATATGTGAATGCCCGGAGATAAATATTTTTGGGGTTTGCTTTAGAATCATTTCCAGTGCTTTGGGCTGATACCTGCCTGGGTATCCCCCAATATGTATCATCGATATTTTAACGCCTTCCACTGTTTCTGTGATGGTTTCGGGTGTGCATACCCTGATTTCATTCCCATCGATATTGCCATACACTGCCCTTACCGGTTTGAAAGATTCGAGTTGTTCAAGTACCTGAATATTGCCAATGTCGCCGGCATGCCAGATTTGATGACAGGGTTCGAAAAACCCGAAAGCTTTGTCAGGAAGTGATCCGTGGGTGTCGGAGAGTAAGCCTATTTTTGTCATATCCGGATGTTAAGGATTAAATTTGGTTAGCGTTGTTGGCAGGGACGTATCGCATGTTTTCTGAATCTTCAATGTTGAAAGTAATGTTCAGCATCATGGCCGTCCGTACTGCCATGCCATTTTTTATTCCGGGTATCCATTTTAAAAGTTTCAGTATTCTGATGGCTTCTTCGTTACATCCAGCACCAACGCTGTTTTCAATTTTGTAATTGGAAATATTGCCGGAGGGCTCTACAACAAAGAACAATTCAACGGTTCCTGAAATGCCCTGACGTTTGGCCGCGTCAGGGTATTTTAAATTTTGGATGATAAAGTCGCCAAACTTTTCCACTTCGTTAGTGTAAACCGGTTTGGGTGCCGTATCAAGTTGTTTGATTTCATAAACCTTTAAACTTTCATCAACCGGCAAAACAGGATAGACTGGTTCATCATATCCCCGCCTCTTAATTACTTTTTTATACTTCCTTAATTTAAATTCGATTTCAATGTCAAGATTTTCAGTTATGGTAGTGCCTTTTGCTCTCGCCGGCGACCATAATAAATGATTGAATAACCGCAAGGCTTCATGATCAATCGATTTGCACACTGATTCAGCAATTTTTACGTAGGCTGTTTCACCGTTTTCATTAACAGTAAAAGTGAGCTTAACATTTCCTTCTACATCATTTTTGCGCGCATCGTCGGGGTAGATCATTTCATTTTTCAGGAGGTCTTTATATGCATCCCTGCCTCCATAGTTTTGAGCCGGAAAATAGTAAGCCGATTGTGCTACAATGCACACTGACAGTATGCTGCACAAACCTGTTAAAAGCATGTATGTAAGTTTCATGGTGATGTGTTTTTGATGAAATATTCCGTGCAGTAAATTTACGTTTTTTTCGACCAAATATTAGCATTATGTCCAATTTTTCAAGATTCGATTGCCCAAACCTTAATATTTCATATTTTTATCCCTTAAAAGAATTACTATGGAAATCATGTCGCAATTGTTGGTTTTGATCTTAGGTCTTGTTATTGGTTTTCTCGTGGCATGGATAATTTCGAAGAGAAAGTTGGAAATGAATCCTAAACTGGAAATCCTGAAAAAGGAAAATGATGAGCTGACTTTAGAAAATAAGATTAAAGCATCTGAGTTGGATAACAGCCTGAAAGAAACCAATAATCTAAAGTCGGACCTTGAAACGCACCGCACCAGGGTTGTTGAACTCAACTCGGAGCTTTCCGCAGCAAAAGCCCACCATACGAATATGGCTGATAAACTATTGAATCAGCAAAAAGAACTGGAAGGTATCAGGGAAAAGTTTGTTTTCGAATTTAAAACCCTGGCATCGGAAATCATGCAAAAAGAGAGCAAGACTTTTACCGAGCAAAATAAGTTTCAGATCGAGACTATGTTGAAACCGCTGGGCGTGAAAATTCAGGAGTTTGAAAAAAAGGTTGAGG
>CAYNDN010000771.1:1817-2272 GCA_964395075.1 uncultured Lentimicrobiaceae bacterium
TTCGTTGAAAGAGGAAGTTAAGCGACTCTCGGAGTTGAACAAACAAATTAGTCGCGATGCTCAAAACCTGACTGACGCGTTGAAGGGGCAATCCAAAACTCAGGGAAACTGGGGAGAGCTGATCCTGGAAAGCATCCTCGAGAAATCCGGCCTGATGAAAGACCGGGAATTTTTTGTTCAGCAATCCTACAAATCTGATGATGGACGCCGCCTGCAGCCCGATGTTATTCTTACACTCCCCGGAAACAAAAATGTGGTGATCGATTCAAAAGTTTCGTTGACTGCTTATGAAAAATACGTTTCGGAAGATGATGATAACTTGCAACAACAGGCACTGAAAAGCCACCTGTTATCTGTGAAAAAACATGTGGACGAACTGGCAGCAAAAAACTATCAGCACATCTATGATTTGAACAGCCTGGATTTCGTGATCATGTTTTTGCCCGTCGAGCCTG
>CAYNDN010000772.1:0-2271 GCA_964395075.1 uncultured Lentimicrobiaceae bacterium
TGCGGCGAAGAAACCGCACTGATCGCCTCTGTGGAAGGTGAACGCGGTATGCCACGCAAGCGCCCGCCATTCCCTGCCGTTTCAGGTTTGTGGAAGCAGCCAACCAACATCAACAACGTGGAAACATGGGCCAACATCCCCTGGATAATCAATAACGGACCGGAAGCATATTCTAAGTATGGGACAGAAAAAAGTAAGGGCACTAAAGTGTTTGCGCTTGCCGGAAAGATCAAAAATTCAGGCCTTGTGGAAGTACCCATGGGCATTACCATCCGTGATATCATCTTTAAACTCGGTGGCGGGATACCTGATGGCAAACAGTTCAAAGCCGTTCAGCTTGGTGGCCCGTCAGGTGGATGTATCCCCGAATACCTCGCAGACACCATTGTTGATTACGACTCCGTAAATGCCACAGGTGCAATCATGGGATCCGGTGGTATGGTTGTGATGGATGAAGGTACCTGCATGGTTGATGTGGCCAAATTTTTCCTGAATTTTACCCAGGAGGAAAGCTGCGGAAAATGTACTTTCTGCCGTATCGGCACCATGCGTATGCTCGAGATTCTTGAACGTATTACCGAAGGCAAAGGCAAGGAAAGCGACATCGAAACCCTCGAAGAGCTGGCCTACCAAATCAAGGACAACTCTCTTTGCGGGCTTGGACAAACAGCACCAAACCCTGTGCTTACAACACTCAAATATTTCAGGGACGAATATACTGCCCACATCGTTGAAAAGAAATGTCCCGCCAAGGTCTGCAAAAACCTGCTTACTTACGAGATTGATGCTGAAAAGTGTACAGGCTGCACCGTCTGTGCCCGAAAATGTCCGGTAGACGCCATTGCCGGTGAACGCAAGCAACCCCACGTAATAAACCAGGAATTGTGCATCAAGTGTGGCGACTGCTATTCCAGGTGTAAATTCGATGCCATAACACTCTCTTAAGCCAAACACCAATTTCAAAGACCAGAATAAAATGAACCATAGTTTAAATATTTTACTCAACGGAAAGATAGTTAACGGCAAGGCCGGCGAAACCATTCTGGAACTGGCCCGGAGACACGACACAGAAATCCCCACCCTTTGCAATGATCCGAGACTTGAGCCCTACTCATCATGCTTTGTATGTGTGGTTGAGGTTACCGGTCTCCGTGGATTGCAGCCCGCCTGTTCAACCCGGATTTACGAAGGGATGAAAATTAATACCGACAATGAGCGCGTACGCAAAGCACGCAAAACCGCCCTCGATCTGATGGTGAGCAACCACTACGCCGACTGTGTAGCTCCATGCAAGGAAACATGCCCCGCAGGTGTAGATGTTCAGGGATACATTTCATTGATCGAAAAAGGATTGTACAGTGAAGCTGTAGGCCTGATCAAGGAGGTGAACCCGCTGCCTGCCATTTGTGGCCGCGTGTGTGTGCGCCCTTGTGAGGATGCATGCCGCCGTAACCTCCTGGCCGAAGGAACAGGCGTTGGTATCGACTACCTGAAACGTTTTGCTTCTGATATCGACCTGGAATCCCCGAACAGGTATGTACCGAAAGTGGCTCCTTCAACAGGAAAGAAAGTTGCTATCATCGGCGCAGGCCCGGGGGGATTGTCATCAGCATATTTCCTCCAGCAAAAAGGCCACCAGTGCGATATTTACGAAGCCAGCCCGCATCCAGGAGGCTGGCTCCGGTATGGTATCCCGGAATATCGCCTCCCCAACGACATTATCGATAAGGAAGTGGCGGCAGTAACCGAACTCGGTGCCCGGATTTTTTACAACCGCAAATTTGGCGACAGTCTGCATTATGCCGAACTCAGAGAACGATATGACTCCGTAATACTCACCATCGGATCGCAGCGCGGAACATTGCTGGGTTGCGAAGGCGAAGATGCCGGAAATGTATTTTCCGGAATCGACTTCCTGCGAAATATGGAAATGACCGGTCAGAAATATGATTTCACAGGAAAAACCGTAGCCGTTGTGGGTGGTGGTAACACCGCGATGGACTGCTGCCGTACATCCATGCGCTGCAACGCCGAAAAGGTTTATGTGATCTACCGCCGTACCGAAAAAGAGATGCCTGCCAATCCCATCGAAATCCACGAATCAAAACTTGAGGGTGTGGAATATCTCTTTCTCACCAATCCAAAAAAGGTAAATAAAGATCAGCATGGCGATGTGAAATCCATCACCTGCCTGAAGATGGAACTGGGCGCACCCGATTCATCAGGACGCCGCAGGCCGGTGCCTATTGAAGGTTCCGATTACGAACTTGA
>CAYNDN010000773.1:0-2268 GCA_964395075.1 uncultured Lentimicrobiaceae bacterium
GCCAAAATTAGGAACTGCCGTACCGGAATGGATGCAAAAACTGATGAACAACGACAAATAAACCGGAAAACAGATTCTAACTAACAACTTTTGTAATTATCTGATAATAAACTATAATAATTTTATATCCGATGTCCGATGTCCGATATCCGAAGTTTGATATCTTGAACGCAGGAGATATTTTAAAAATGATTGAAATCTAATCACGCATAAACATTTTTGATTTCAGATTAAGGATTATCGATTTGAGATTTAAGATTTAGAAACCATAATTTTGCGGCAACTTCATGGCTCTTGTTAGCCAAAGAAATGAATGCTCCGTTGAATTTTTGGAATAACGAATAACTTTTTCATCCTCCGAAGCCAAAGGCGAAGGAGGAAATAACCCAATAACGAAAATCTTAACACACCAAAAATATGGAAACACAGAAGAAAAGAAAAAGCTGGATCAACTGGACCATTTTCCTGATCACCGTTGTGGTAGTTTTTGTGCTGGGCATGCTGGCCACCAGCATCACCGAACGCAGGGTAGAAACTGAATACATTTATGCTCCACGTGTTCAGGTAAGCGGTTGGGAACCCCGCAATGAAGTATGGGGCGAAAATTTCCCGAAAGAATACGATTCGTACATGAAGACCAAAGAAGGTGATTTTAAAAGTAAATACAACGGCAATGCCATGATAGATATGCTGGAGGTTGACCCAAGACTGGTGGTGCTTTGGGCCGGTTACGGATTTTCAAAAGATTACAACCAGGGCCGCGGGCACTATTACGCCGTTGAAGACTTGAGGAACACATTGCGAACAGGAGGACCAACCGGCCCCAATGATGGCCCTATGCCGGCAACATGCTGGGCATGCAAAAGTCCGGATGTACCCCGCCTGATGAATGAAGTGGGCATCACTGAATTTTATACAGGCAAATGGTCGCGATGGGGAAGTGAAATCGTGAACCCTATTGGCTGTGCTGATTGCCACGACAATGAAACCATGGACCTGCGAATTTCGCGCCCGGCACTGATTGAAGCATTCGAAAGGCAGGGCAGGGATATCAATGAGGCTACACATCAGGAAATGCGCTCGCTGGTTTGCGCGCAATGCCATGTTGAATATTATTTCAACAAAAACCTACCCGGAAAGGAAGGCGTGCCCTACCTCGTTTTTCCATGGGATAAAGGTATGAACGTGGAAGATATGCTTGAATATTATGATGAAATCAACTTCACCGACTGGACACACAAAATCAGTAAAGCGCCCATGCTCAAAGCACAACATCCCGGCTATGAAACGTGGATTACAGGAACACACGCCAAACGCGGGGTAACCTGCGCCGACTGCCACATGCCCTACATGTCGGAAGGCGGACAAAAATACAGCGACCACCACATGCAAAGCCCGCTCAACAACATCGCCAACTCATGCCAGGTTTGCCATCGCGAAAGCGAAGAAGACCTCCGCAACTATGTAACCGAAAAAATGACTTCGGTGATCGAACAGCGAGACGAACTGGAAATTATGATTGTAGCTGCCCATGTTGAAGCCGGTGAAGCCTGGAAATATGGTGCTACTGACAAGCAAATGAAAGACATCCTACAGGAAATCCGCCACGCCCAGTTTCGCTGGGATTATGCAGCCGCAGCCCACGGCGCAGCTTTCCACAACTCACTGGAAATTCTGCGGGTTATCAGCACAGGTATGAAAGATGCACAGGATGCGCGCCTGATGCTGGCCCAGCTCCTTGTGAATTTGGATGCTCCTTATCCGGTTGAATATCCCCACATTGAAACAAAAACCAAAGCACAGGAGTTTGTGGGATTACCCATGGACAAACTTGAAGAAGAAAAACAACGCTTCCTCAAAAACCTGATTCCTGAGTGGGATAAAGAAGCCAGGGAAAGAGAATCAAAAATGGAAGTAAAGCTGTATAAATAACATTTTCACTAGCATCTGTAGAAGCAGGGGAGATTTTTCTTTCCTGCTTTTTTTATGGCTTTGCGGAGCATTCATTTTCTCTGAATAATTTTTATTTTAGCCAAAAAAAATAGTGATGCGCAATTTACAAATCATACAGGAATATCCATTTTTAAATGTTTGTAAATGCTTAAAAATGTTTTTGTTGCTGATTTGATGGGAGTTAGGAGTTTGAATGTTAAAGGAGAAATAAACGCAATACGTTTACACAGGTGTTACCTGCAAGCTTAAAAAAATGACCGGCATTGTAAAAAATATCATCGATAAGATTTTCCCAATTTCAGATAAATCATTTCT
>CAYNDN010000774.1:0-2265 GCA_964395075.1 uncultured Lentimicrobiaceae bacterium
GAAATTGGTTTGTTTGGTGATATTGGCCAGGCAACTGGTTACAGGGCTACAATACAGAATTTAAACCTTGTGAATGCCAGTGTAATCGGAAGAGACCAGGTGGGATTAATAGCTGGCAGGGCAAGTAGAGATATTGATTTTATTAATTGTCATGTGAATGGCTCAGTTAGCGGAAACAGTAGAGTTGGGGGAATGGTTGGCGATGTAAATCATACCAATTTCCTAAAGTGTAGTTCTTCTGCAACAATAGGAGTAAATGACCAGGGAGATGTAAAATATCATGGAGGTCTCATTGGTCTGATTAACGGAAGCAGTTCTGCTGTGAAACAATCATTCGCTACAGGAAACGTTACCGGTGCACTCCACATAGGAGGGTTAGTAGGTGCGCAGGGTTACAACACCACCGTCGAAAACTGCTTTGCCACAGGCAATGTTTTTCCCACAGTTTCTATAGAAACATCACCTATGATTGGCGGGTTGGTAGGAGAAGTGCATCGGGCTATACTTAGAAAATCCTACTCCACAGGCGCCGTGGACATAACAGGCCTCACAGGTAAGTATGGTGGTTTAGTTGGTGAAAAAGATACAGATGGCCCATTTGCTGATGTAGATAATTTTTGGGATACCGAAACCAGTGGATTAGAGACTTCTGAGTTGGGAACCGGCAAAACCACCACCCAAATGCAAACACAATCCACTTTTACCAACTGGGATTTTCAATGCGAAACAGCAAATGGCATGGATTATATTTGGGGAATGAATTCGACTGACAACAATCAATATCCCTTCTTAAGCTGGCAGGGTTTTGTTTCGGCCAATTGTCCGGTTTGGGCTGGTACAAGTACAGATTGGGCCGCAGCGTCAAACTGGAGCACCTCTGCGGTTCCGGCCGATTATTATAGTATTGTTATTCCGGCTTCTCAAAGCCATTATCCGGTGTTGGATCAAAACAGGAATGTGGGCAACTTGCAAATTGCAAATGGCGCCGTCCTTACCATTCCGCCCCTGAAAGGTTTAACCGTAAACGGAGCTTTAACCAATGATGCCGGCGCTTCGGGTGTACTGATTCAAAGCGATGCCACCGGCACAGGTTCGCTCATTGTAAAAGGAGCAGCCACTGGCGATATCACAGTTAAAAGGTATGTGGATGAAGTTACAAAAGCTGCCACCTGGCACTATGTTTCATCACCGGTTGCAGGGCAGGATTTGGACAATACGTGGCTTAATAATAACAATATTATCGACTCACCCGAATACCAACTTTTCCGTTGGGATGAAGAAGAAAACTACTGGATCATCTATGGTTCATCAGGAAGCCCTGCGGCTTTTGGTGATGCAACATTCGTTGAAGCGCGGGGATATACCATTGCCAGAAACGGAGCCGGTGAGCTGAGTTTTGAGGGAACAATACGAACAGATGATGTTAGTTATCTGGCCAGCTACACCGCTGATAAAGCTGCGGGCTGGAACCTCACAGGAAATCCATTTACCTCTGCACTGGGTGTTACCTCTTCAGCAACCTCCACCGAAAATTTCCTGGCTGTAAATGCATCCCTGCTCAACGACAGCTACGAAGCCCTCTATATCTGGGATGAGCAGAGTAGCTACGAAGGATCGCGAAACGATTATAAAGTGATCAGCAATGCACCCATTTCCGGATACACACAGATCAACCAGCATTACATCCAGCCCGGGCAGGCTTTTATGGCCAAAGTAGTTTCGCCCGGAGGCAACCTTAATTATACCACCGAAATGCAGGCCCACGATGACGGCAGTTTTTACAAATCAAAAAAAATCTGGCCATCCGTTGAAATACGCATTGAAGGGAACGGGCAAATCAATAGCACAGCCATTGGTTTTAATGATGAAATGACTGCCGGCCTCGATCCTTCCTTCGACGTGGGCAAACTCAAAGGCAACCCTGATTTGGCACTTTACACACGATTGGTTGATGACAATGGCGTGGACTTTGCCATACAGGCCCTGCCCGATCAGGATATTCAAGAATACACAATCCCCATCGGTGTGGATGTGGCCGAAAGCAGCGTATTTGAATTTTCAGCCATGCAGGAAAAACTGAATAATTACAGCATCCTTCTCGAAGATCGCCGGGAAAACACATTTACCGATTTACGCTGGGAAACCTATTTTGCCACCATCAGCGAAAGCGGAACAGGAAGGTTTTACCTGCATTTTAAAGATGCTACCGCCATCGGGGAAATTACCCCTGAAACAAAGATCAGCTTCAGGGTTTTGGATGGAAAG
>CAYNDN010000775.1:0-2263 GCA_964395075.1 uncultured Lentimicrobiaceae bacterium
TCATCGCCATAGATGGTGGTTTTGTGGTCGCTCTGGTTTACACAGGGCAACTGGATTTTCGCCCCACAACGCCGGGCTTCGTTAAAATAAACCCAGGTTTTGTAGTACCCGCCAAAATTGTTGATCACTGCCGTCATAAACTCCAGCGGATAATGTGCTTTCAAGTAAAGGCTCTGGAAGCTCTCCACGGCATAGGAGGCGGAATGTGCCTTGGAAAAAGCATATCCGGCAAAGGATTCCACCTGCCGCCACACCTCTTTGGTGATATTATCGGGCCGGTTGAGCTGCTTTGCCTTTTCGTGAAAGCGCTCCACAATCCGTTGAAATTCCTTTTTGCCGCGTACCTTGCCGCTCATAGCACGACGCAGCACATCCGATTCTGCCAGATCAAGTCCGGCGAAGTGGTGGCACACTTTCAGCACATCCTCCTGGTACACCATCACACCATAAGTTTCACGCAGTTGTTGTTCCATAACAGGGTGGAAATATTCAAAGTCGTGCGGGTTGTGAAAGCGATGGATGTATTCGCGCATCATGCCTGAGCGGGCCACGCCGGGCCGCACAATGGAACTGGCCGCCACCAGCGTGAGGTAATTGTCGCATATAAGTTTGGTAAGCAAACCACGCATGGCCGGGCTTTCGATGTAGAAGCAGCCGATGGTTTCGGCGCGTTTGAGCTGGACTTTCACCTGTGCATCTTTCTTGAACTTGCGTACATTGTGCACATCAACCTCCTCGCCGCGGTTGCGCTGGATGATGTCAGCACACTCCTTAATGTGCCCGATGCCCCGCTGGCTGAGGATATCCATTTTTTCATAGCCAATATCTTCGGCCACGTACATATCCCATTGTGTGGTAGGAAAACCCTTGGGGGGCATATCCAGTGCAGTGTAGCAGGTGATAGGTTCTTCAGAAATCAGCATACCCCCGGCATGGATGCTTCGAATGTTGGGAAAGTCGATCATCATGCCGGCGATCTGCAAAATTTGCGTGGTCACACTGTCGCGATTGTGGCGTCTTTCGGGGAAATCCACCAGTTCATCAATTTCCGCTTTGGGGAGGCCATACACTTTTCCCAATTCACGGATGGGCGAGCGGTCTTTAAAGGTGGTGATGGTTCCCATCAGTGCGGTGTGCAGTGTTCCGTAGCGTTTAAACACGTAATCGATCACCTCGTCGCGCTCTTTCCAGGAATAGTCGATGTCGAAATCAGGCGGACTGGTGCGTTTGGGATTGATAAACCGCTCGAAATACAAATCCAGTTCGATGGGATCAACGTCCGTAATTTTGAGACAATAGGCCACCACACTGTTGGCACCACTCCCCCGCCCCACGTGGTAAAAGCCACGGTTCATCGAGTAGCGCACAATGTCCCATGCCATCAGAAAATAGGATGAAAAGCCCAGATTGTGGATGATCTGCAGCTCATGGCGAATGCGTTGCTCAGCCACTTTGTTGTCCGGGCCATAACGATACATCATCCCGTCCAGTGCCAGCTTCTCCAACAGGATTTTATCATCGTAAGTACTGCCGGTAAAATCGCGCTTGTTTTTGATGGATTTATAATCAAAATCGATGGAACATTCCGAAAGCAATTTTTCGGTGTTTTTGATGATCTGCGGAAAATCACCAAACGCCACCCGGAGTTGATCGATGGATTGCAGGTTTTCATCCTGCCCGGCAAGATCGTCAGGCCGGAGCATGGTAAAAAGCACATTTTTATTGATGGCCCGCAGGTTGCGATGTAGCAGGTAGCCGTTTTCATCCTTAAAGGTAAACGGTTTCTGAACGACCAGTTTTGACTGATCAGAACCCACAGGTAAAGAAACAATTTTGCGCACCGCCGATGGCTTCACGCCGATAAACTCATTTTCCCTGAGGTTTCGTTTTGGCGGATTGGCAAACGGCCAGATGACAAACACATCATTGAAATCGAATGGCTCATCGGGCAGGTCGATTTTGCGCAGGCTGTGGTGTGAATAAAACTCGTTGAGTTCCCTGAAACCCTTGTTGTTTTTGGCTATACCGGTAAACAGTAGTCTTTCTTCCCTGCGAAACTCCATCCCCCCAACAGGTTTGATCCCGGCATTTTTGCAGGCTTTCACAAAATCGATTATGCCGGTGGAGTTGTTGATGTCGGTCAATGTCAAAACATCGTAGCCCAAGCTTTTGGTTTCGGTCACCAATTCTTCCACCGAAAGGGTTCCGTATCTTAAACTATAATATGAATGTGCTTTGAGAATCAATTTGTAAACTAAATTAT
>CAYNDN010000776.1:0-2257 GCA_964395075.1 uncultured Lentimicrobiaceae bacterium
TTGATCCCACATTTGCTACCATTAACCCGGGTGATAATTTTATTGCAGGCAGAGGTTACCTTGTGAATTACAACTCAGGCAACCTAACCAACATTTTCGAAAGCCACACACTGAATACCGGTAATGTGAACATCACCCTGGATAAAAGTGCCACGAAAAGCTGGGATTGGAATGCAGGTTGGAATCTCATAGGTAACCCCTATCCTTCAGGGCTCGACTGGAGTGCTGTAACAAAAACAAACATTGTTACCGAAGTATGGGCACAGGTTTATAATACCAATAAGACCGGTGGTGCTGGGTATGAACAGGTGAACGGCCCCATCGCCCCGGGACAGGGTTTCTTTGTTCAGGCCGCCTCCGACCAGGCGATGATTGCTTTGCAGCCCGCTCATCAGGTACATACAACTACCCAAACATTTATGAAAAACGAAGCGCACCAACTGGTGCTTCGCTTGAGCAATGATGCATGTTATGATGAAACGAAACTAACACTCAACGAAACCTCAATTCCTGAACATGATTTTTATGATGCTACCAAATTATTCAGTTACGATCCTGTGGTACCTCAAGTTTATACCCTTGCGTCAAATGGCCGAAAATTGGCCATCAATTCCATAAATACCATATCAGAATCGACGGTCATCCCACTTTCCATTAAAGTGCAGGGAAGCGGTATCATGTCCATTCAACTTACCGATACAAAAGGCACCTTTGAAGACCAGGAAATCATTTTGCAAGATATGCTTACAAACACCCAACACAAACTCAGTGATATGCCAACATACGATTTCATGGCCAGCGAGGAAGATGATCAGAATCGATTTGTGCTAAAATTTGGAGCAGTGGGCTTTGAGGAATCACAAGGTATTATGGAACTAAATGCATGGATGCAACACAACATTCTAAATATATTTAACCACGACCAAAAGCTTGCAACAGTCGAGCTATACGATATTCACGGGCAGGTGATCCTGCATAGGGAGATCGGACATGGCCTGCAAAGTTTACCGGTTAATGTAGCCACTGGAACCTACCTGGTTATGCTGCGAACAAACCATGCACTGGCAACACGGAAATTAGTAATTCAATGATAATTATAAGGTAAAATTAGATGAAACCACTATTCAAAGCATTTATGGTTGCAGTATTATTACTGATCTATATTGGATCAACAATGGCTCAGGATCCTCCACCACCGCCACAGGGAGGTGGACAGGGAGGCAACAATAATGTGCCAGGGGGTGGCGCACCCCTTACCGGTGGACTTGGCATTTTACTGTTGCTTGGCGCGGCTTACGGCATTAATAAAGTACATCAGTTTAATATAAACGAACAAGAATAATCCTGTCTGCCGACAAGGCAGGCATATTAATTAAAAAAACAACAGAACAATGAAAATATTAAAAACACTTTTTCTCACGCTAGTTATTTTAACAACTTATTCAATTAATGCTCAGGTATCCATAACCACTGACGGCAGTAGTGCCGATGGATCGGCCATGCTGGATATTAAAAGCACGGATAAAGGGATGCTCATACCACGGGTAGCACTCACAGGTACAACAGATGTAACGACTATCGGTTCACCGGCAACAAGTTTAATGGTTTACAACACCACCACAACCGGAGATGTAACTCCCGGATTCTACTACTGGAATGGCACAGCATGGACAACAATGGCTGGCAATAGTAGCAGCAGTTCGCATTACGTAGGCGAACTTTACGGCGGTGGGGTTGTAATATACGTTGACCACACCGGACAGCACGGCCTGATTCTGAGTATGGTCAACTTAAGCACAAGCCAATATTGGAGTAACGTACAGAATACGTTAGTTGGTGGCACTAACGTATGGGATGGTGAAGGCAACACCGCAAACATAACCGGGCAAAGCGGTCATACAAACAGCGCAGCGAAACTTTGCGAAGACTACACCAATGCCGATTATGGAACCGGAATATACAGCGATTGGTACCTGCCAGGGACTGCCGAACTTAACCAGGCTTGGAGCAATTACTATGCAGTGCAAAAAGCAATTGCGACTGACGGCAATGGTGCTACACATACTTTATCAAGAGCAATTTACTGGTCATCAACGGAGTACATCTATAACGCTGCTTGGTACTACGACTTTATTAATGGAGGCAAAAGAAGCACCGTCTACAAGTACACTGAATATTATGTTCGTGCGGTCAGGGCTTTTTAATCAAAAAAAAAAAAAAAAGGTTTCACGTGTTAATATTGTTTAGGCTTTGCTTA
>CAYNDN010000777.1:0-2256 GCA_964395075.1 uncultured Lentimicrobiaceae bacterium
GTATATTGGCGACGGAGAAAATTGTTGGAACGCTTATGTTATGCGTGTAAATGAAGATGGAGAGATTGCAATTCATGCTGCATTCAATATTACGGATATGACCCATGCCACTCAAAGGGATGTACGATTCATAAAAACCACACCCGACGGCCTTATCACCGGCATAAACGATGACCTGCCGGGTTTCCAATCTACCGAAACCCTGCTCTACCCCAACCCGGCAAAGGATTACGTGATGGCAGAGTTCAGCCGGGCTTACCGGGAAGCTACGCTTGTGATCAGCAACCTCAGCGGGCAGGAAGTGTTTAAAACCAGGCTTACCGCCAACAAACAGCAGGTGGATATTTCGATGGTTCCGGCAGGGAATTATGTTTATAGGATTTTTAATCAAGAGGGATTGGATGAAAGTGGAAAGCTGGTGGTGGGGAGGTAGCGCGGAGCGCATGGCGCATAGCGCAGAGCGCGTAGCGTCTAGAGCAAAGAGCAGGAAAGTTGAAATTTTGTCCGGAGGACTCCTCCCGGAGAATATTGAATATCGAATATTGAATATTGATGTGATGAACTTGCGGATGGTGAGACTTTCGATCGTCCGCAGGACATCGAAACGTCAAAGGCGAAGCCGGAGAGCTTAGCGCAGAGCGCATCGAGCACAGCGCGGAGTGCACAGCGCAGAACGATTCGTGAAAGTCACCGGGTGAATAAATAGTAGGACGTGAACGATTCACCCGATGACTTTTTAGCCGATGACTTTAGGCTATGTGCCAGCTATTCAACAAAATATAATATAGCTATCAGTGATATACCGGTCTCTAATTCCGGCTTTCTGTTTCACATTAAATGTCAGAATATTTATTCACATTTTTGGTTTGATAACTTTACCTTTCAAACTTCAGTGTGCTGCGGCTATTGCTGTAAATTTGCCAGTTGCATAAATCAATAACAATGGTAGTAGAATATAGCGAAGATTTAGTCAGGTCCCTCGAATGGAACGAACACATCCAAACCCGCCCGGGAATGTACATCGGGAAGCTTGGAGACGGCTCATCACAAGACGATGGGATTTATGTTTTAATCAAGGAAGTTATCGACAATTCCATCGACGAATTTGTGATGGGGTACGGAAAAAAAATTGAAGTCACGATCCAGGGAAAAAATGTTACGATCAGGGATTATGGCCGTGGCATTCCGCTTGGAAAGGTAATTGATTGCGTAGCCAAAATCAATACCGGTGCCAAATACGATTCCAAAGTTTTTAAGAAATCTGTTGGACTTAATGGAGTTGGGGCGAAAGCGGTGAATGCCCTGTCGAGCTATTTTAAGGCCCAGGCTTTCCGCGATGGTAAAACCAAAGATGTGGAATTCAGCAGTGGAGAAATTGTGGAGGATTATCCACTTTCAGACACTGAAGAGAAAAACGGAACACTAATTTCCTTCACCCCCGACGCTAAATATTTCGGCGACTTTCACTTTATCAGCGAATACGTTGAAAAGCTCCTGTGGAATTATGTTTTTCTGAATAACGGCCTGAGTATCTATTTTAATGGTGAACGCTATTATGCCAAAAACGGCCTGCTGGATCTTTTGCAACGCAACATCAACGGAGGCGCCATCTACCCCATCATTCACCTCCAGGAAGGAGATTTTGAATTTGCTTTCACACACATGAGCAACCAGTATGGCGAAGAATACCATTCCTTTGTTAACGGCCAGAACACCACACAAGGCGGAACCCATCAGGCTGCTTTCCGTGAGGCCATTGTAAAAACCATGCGCGAATTCTACAAAAAGGATTTCGACCCGGGTGACGTTCGTGCTTCCATTGTTGCCGCATTGAGCATTAAAGTATCAGAACCAGTTTTCGAGTCCCAAACCAAAACCAAACTGGGATCGCAATACATGGAACCGGAGGGGCAAACCATACGGAACTATGTGAACGACATTGTGAAACGCCATCTCGACAACTTCCTGCATAAGAACCAGGAGGTTGCCGAAGCCATTCACCAGAAAATCCTGAGATCAGAAAAAGAACGCAAAGAAATAGCAGGTATTAAAAAGCTGGCTAAGGAAAGTGTGAAGAAGGCCAGTCTCCACAATAAGAAGCTGCGCGACTGCCGCATCCATTACAACCAAAACCATGAGCGCCGCCTTGAAACCACACTTTTTATCACCGAGGGCGACTCGGCCAGCGGCTCCATCACCAAAAGCCGCGATGTGAACACCCAGGCCGTTTTCTCGCTCAAGGGCAAACCGCTCAAC
>CAYNDN010000778.1:0-2253 GCA_964395075.1 uncultured Lentimicrobiaceae bacterium
TATCTTATTACACCCCCTGAATTCGTTCAATTAGATGATGATAAAGAATACGCTTTCGGATTTAAGGATGATGATTTTAGATTACGCAAAGATGAAATAAAATATGCGATGAATTTCTTTCGTCCGCTAAAAACTCACCTTCATCATCACATTAAATGTCCTGCCAAAACCCCAGAATCCTCTGAAACTATCCAGGTCGTGACTTGCGCCATCTTCACCCCGGATAATGTGCTCTGAATTGAAAAGATTGTAACAACTCATTTTGAGCATGGCCGGCAACCCGGCAAAATTAAATGGAAAATACAAGTGAACATCCACGATTGAATACGATGGAATTTGGAATGACTGAGATCTGTCCTCCGGGTTGTTTCTTCCTGAAGGATCGAAATCAGCATAAATTTGATCGTAGTACATCCAGTTGGCCGAAAGATTAAAAGTTTTGAGGATGTTGATATCGCCATACAACCCGGCCTGAAATTGCGGTGCTCCGCCAACATACAAACCATCTGCATAAACATTTACCGTATCAACCGGGGCATTGGAATCATCGAATAAAACCGCCGAAACATCATTTTTCCATTTCCAGTTGCCTATCGATAAAACGCCGCCAACATTAAAATTCCGGGCAACCTTTTGTTCTATCTCCAGTTCAAAACCGCTGTGTAATGCGTCTAAACCGGTAACAAAGGCACGTGTCTGGGTATTGTCTTCAAGCTGGATGTATTCGTTGGAAAGAAAACTTTTGTCTTCCCAAATGGTGTAATAATAGTTGACCCTGAACCGGGTTACATTCCTGGTGTAGCCATATCCCACCTCAAAGGCTTTCACTTTTTCGTTTTCCAGATCCTTGGTTTGTACATTGGTAAAGCTACCAAATACATATTTAAAATATGGTGCCCGTGAGAAGAAACCTCCGTTGGCAAAAAAGTTATGATGCTCTCCTAACCTGTGATTTACGCCACCTTTCAAATCGAAACCTGTTTTGAGCAGCACATCGCTTTTGGTGTCCTCCACGTAATTATAATTATCGTAACGCTGATACCAAACATTGTTGAAAGTTCCACTGAGAAAAGCATTGGTATTTCCTTTCTCGTATTCCACCTGTCCGAATATACTGGAGGAAGGATTAATTGCACCGTTGTCAACCTTAATCACATCACCAACAGTCTTGATTTGATTTCTCCCTGCGAGTCCATCCACAGCCCAGCCGTAGTCATCTATGTAAAAATCGCCACCAAGCAAATCAGTTATTTTTTCCTGGAGTTTTGATTTGAAATAGCGCAGGTGAATACCAAGTGTGTATTTAAAGTTTTCGTTTTTCTGGAATTCCAGCCTTGACAGCAAACCGCCCCAGTGGTGACTGGCCAGGAAATCTGTTTGAACATTTTTTGAAAAACCGGTTACCCTGTCACCGTTTGCCAGTGTTGCCGTATCAGCATGTGTGGCATTGTTTTGATAGATGGCATCCCAGTCGATCTGGCCGCTTGGGTTCCGATATTCAAAAACGGTTGGTGTTCCCCAGCCATACACTTCCGACCATTTTCCACCGCCATAGCCTGGAGAATAATAGGCCGAAGTTGCCAGGAAAAGCCGTTCACTCATTTTCCAGTAGTGATTCAGGGTAATGTAAGGTTTGTGGTAGAAATTTTCGGAGGCATTGTTAATCTGGCCGTTATAGCTCCCCCAATCCTTGTTGAATTTTAAACCATGTAAATCCACCTCCTTTTGAGACAATCTGAGGGTACGCTGGCCGTGACGTTCAGGAGCACCGAGTGCCGTAAAAACCAGTTTGTGCCTTTTGTTAAACTCCTTGCTCACCGAAAGAAAATATGCCCAGGCATCCACGTAAGTTGCATCCACGTAGCCGGGGCCCTGCGTGCGGGAACCCAGAAAGTTTACGGCTATTCCGCTGGAAAGTGCCAGGGTCATTTTGGAATTTCCATAGCTGGATAATGAATAAGCAATCGATCCACCTTTTTCAGCTTCGGTGGTTTTGGTAACGATGTTGATGGTCCCTCCTACTGAGTTGAGCGCCACATTGGAAGCGCCCAAACCACGCTGCACCTGAATTGACCGGGTAGCATCCGAGAGGCCGATCCAGTTGTTCCAGTAAACCAGGCCGTTTTCAACACTGGAAATGGGAATGCCGTTCAGCAAAAGTGCCACATTTTCCTGTTCGAATCCACGCACATTTACTTCAGCATCCCCGCTGCCGCCTCCGGTTCGGGTGGGATAAACGCCCGGCACCATCTT
>CAYNDN010000779.1:0-2251 GCA_964395075.1 uncultured Lentimicrobiaceae bacterium
AGTGCCAACCGACGGCAACGACAAGCCCCTGATCGATGTGGTGATCGACAGCATCCGAATTGTAACCGGCGAGTCCCAGCTCGCATTAACCGGTCCAACAGGAGATACAAAATGGAACTCATCCATAGAAAATGAAATTACCTGGGACAGTGAATTTGTTGCTGATGTTAAGATCGAATTTTCATCGGACAATGGCCAAAGCTGGTCTGAGGTTGTTGAATCGAGTTCTGCAAACACAAGGGCCTTTTCCTGGAACCCGCCAAATATCACTTCCGAGCAATGCCTCATCAAAATCAGCGATGTGGCCAACCCGGATATTTTTGACATCAACGATGAACCCTTCACGCTTTGCCAGTTGGAATTAACCAGTCCGTCGGGCTTTACTTATGCACGTGTGGGTTCACCTTTCGAAGTTACCTGGACCAGTGAGTTTGTTAATGAAATATCACTTCACTATAAAACATCACATAATGGAGAGTGGATTTTTATTGACGAAGGCATACCTGCCGAAAATGGCAATTATTTCTGGATACCTGAAGTTGCTTCCCAATGGAACAAAATCAGGATTTCAGAAACCAACTACCCAGAGGTATGGGATGAAACCAATAACTTCTTTATCGTTTTCAGTTTGGATATTACCTCCCCAACCGGTGGCGAAGCGCTCGAAGGCAACGACATCCACGAAATCACCTGGGATCATGAAATTATTACTTCGGTGAGGATTGAGTTTTCATCAGACAATCAGCAAAGCTGGACGACCGTTGTAAACAGCACTTCGGCCAATACCGGAAGTTATGAATGGACTGTACCAAATATTTCTTCGGATGAATGCTTCCTGAAATTAACCATCCCAAATATCCCTGATCTGTATTCCATCAATCAAACGCCTTTTTCGATAACTGAGGTTGTCGGGATTGATTTTCCGGATATCTCGAGTGTGGAAGTTTTCCGGCTTTCGCCAAACCCGGTAACCGATGAAGCAATAGTTTCATTTTCCAATTCGAAAATTTGGAAAGGAGAAATTAAATTGACTGTTACCAATTTGGATGGGAAAACAGCACACAGGCAAAATATTGGGACACTTGCCACTGATAATTCAACCAAGAAAGTACATTTGGCCAACCTGCCGCAGGGATTATACTTTTTTACGCTTTCATCAGAAAATAACAGCTCAACAATAAAGTTCCTGAAAAAATAAATAGTTGGCAAGAATCTGGAATTATTCTGTCTCCAGCTCCTTCAAAATCTGATCCACGTTGGCCTCGGTTTGGGTGAGTTTAGTTTTACAGATTTTGATGAGTTGGGCTGCGCGTTTTACTTTTTCCGAAAGTTCATCCACTGAGATTTCTCCCTCCTCAATATCGCCAACAATTTGCTGTAGCTCTTCAAAAGCTTCCTGGTATTTTATTTTTTCGCTCATGATTTTAATTTTTTTGATTTCACAATACTACTGATTTTTCCATCGAATACGATGATTTCAATTTCCTCATTGTTTTCAATTTGATCTATTGATGAGATCGCCTTACCGTTTTTTAATGTAATGCTGTAACCCCGTTTCAAAACATTTTCGGGGTGAAGTGCTTTAACTGTGCGTTCAAGGCTCATTAGCCCTGTTGCTTTCTTTTCCATTTCAAGCTTAATTTTTGAAGGGAGTTTTTCTACTATCGTGTCAATCTCCATCCGGCAGTTTTGGATTCGAAAATTAGTTTGTCTGCCGGTTTGTACCGCCACATGATCCAACACTTTTCTTTCGTTCCTGAAAAGATGTGCTGCACTTTGCCCGAGCGACCTGCCGGTACTTGTAACATGTTGTTTGCCTGCTGCAAGGATATTTTTAGTTACCGACCGGAATAATTTCGATTCGGATTGCAATTTCGATTTTTCATCCATAATTCTTTGCAGCGATTTTTCGGTTATCGTTTCCCGCGCTCTTCTAACAGGTTCCGAAAAATTATGGAATTGCTGAATTAAAAACTCAGCAACTTTTGTTGGGGTGATACCATTTTCGAATCCAACCATTTCGGCAACGGTTTCGTTGGTAGCATGCCCAATACCTGTAATCACCGGAAGGGGAAATTCAGCGATAACCCGGGCCATATTGTAATGATTGTAACAGGAAAGCCCCACATCTCCACCACCACCGCGGATAATGGCCACCACATCAAAATGGTGTTTTACTTTTTTGATGCGCTCTAACTGTCCAATGATGCCATCCACAGCCTTTTCGCCCTGCAAAATAGAAGGAAAGAGG
>CAYNDN010000780.1:0-1773 GCA_964395075.1 uncultured Lentimicrobiaceae bacterium
ATGACCTACGTGAGAAAATTAACTTCATCCGTAGAACCATCTTTACTGAATCCAAACGCCAAACTGCTAAAAGAATTATCCGCAACTTTTATGTAGAAAAAGGATTCTATAACACGGCAACTACGATCACAACACGACCAGACCCTGTACTGCAAAATGGGGTTATTGTTGATATTGTTATCAAGAAAGGGAAGCGTGTAAAAATTGAAGAAATTCAATTCGTAGGGAATCAAGAGGTTGATGCGAAGAAGCTCAAAAAAAGCATGAAACCCGTTCGGGAAAGACGCTTTTGGCGACTCTGGGCAAAATCTAAGTTCATCCCTAAAGAATTCCGTACAGCCAAAAGCGCCCTAATTAGCTACTATAATAATGAGGGCTATCGAGATGCCAAAGTTGAAGCAGATACCATCATTGAATCCGATGAAAAATCTGTTATCGTGCGTTTGAATGTATATGAAGGAGAGCAATATTATCACCGCAGTATCCGCTGGGTAGGAAACTATAAGTATAATTCGGAAACCTTGAGCCGCGTATTAAACGTGAAAAAAGGAGATGTATATAGCTCAACTAAACTTGATGCTCGTTTATTTGGTGACCCTAATGGCAGTGATGTCAGCTCTTTATATTTGGATGATGGATACCTCTTTTTTAATGTTGAACCAGTGGAAGTGCTAGTTGAAGGAGACTCTATCGACCTAGAAATGCGTATCACCGAAGGCCCTCAAGCAACCATTCGAAAAGTGATTTTGGAGGGAAACACAAAGACAAGTGACTATGTTGTTTTGCGTGAGATTCGTACAAAGCCTGGGGATAAATTCAGTCGTTCCGACTTAATGCGAAGCCAAAGAGAAATCCTTAACCTCGGCTTCTTCGACCAAGAAAAACTCCAACCCGTTCCCCTACCCGACCCCGTGACAGGAACAGTAGACATTAAGTATATCGTAGAAGAACGCCCCTCTGACCAGTTGCAACTACAAGGAGGCTGGGGCGGACGAATCCGTGATAATGAAGGAAATGTGATTGCTGGAGGATTCGTTGGAACTGTTCAGCTTGCGTTCAATAACTTTGCCCTAAAGCGGATGTTCGAGAAGGGAGCTTGGAGTCCTGTTCCTTCTGGCGATGGACAAAAACTTAGCTTGGCCTTCCAAATGAACGGTATTGGGTATCAGAACTTCTCTGTATCATTTCAAGAGCCCTGGTTGGGAGGTAAAAAACCGAATTCATTGGGAGTAGGCGCATCCTATGTCGTACTCAAAAATGCAACTACGGGCTTTAGAAATAGTATTTTATCAGGTTCTGTAGATTTTGGGCAACGCCTGAAATTCCCTGATGACTTCTTCCGCTCATTTACATCTTTGGGCTATAAGTATTATGATATATCAAACCCCCGCGATGTATTTGCAGGTTTCAATGACAGTGATCGCGCTTTTATCAATATCCTAACATTAAGGCAAACGATCTCTCGAACCAGTATTGATGCACCGATTTTCCCTAGAAACGGCTCGATTATCAATTTCTCTGTAGAAGCAACACCTCCTTATTCTTTGTTCATGAGAGATCGGAACTTTGGTAGTGAAACATCTGCTGAGAGATTCCGCCTACTTGAATATCACAAATGGAAATTCTCTAGTAATTTCTTCTTCAATATTGCACGCAACCTCGTAGTTTCAACTAAGATAGATGCTGGCTTCCTTGGTTCATACAACCCTAGGGTAGGCATATCTCCTTTTGAACGCTTTTATTTGGGAGGTGCAGGCCTAGTTGGTTTCAATG
>CAYNDN010000780.1:1783-2248 GCA_964395075.1 uncultured Lentimicrobiaceae bacterium
AATGCTTTTGATGGGCGTGAAATTGTTGCATTGCGTGGATATCAAGACAACTCTATTGATAACAATGGAAACGGGGCAACGATTTACAACAAATTTTCGGTAGAGGTACGCTACCCCATCACGCTGACACAAGCTGCACCGATTTGGCTATTGGCTTTTGCCGAAGGAGGAAATGCCTATAACCGATTCAAAGAATACAACCCATTTGACCTAAAACGCTCCGCAGGACTTGGTGTGCGCGTTATGCTCCCAATGGTTGGACTACTTGGAGTAGATTGGGGTTATGGGTTTGATACGGTTGATTTTGAAGGAGATGACCAGAGCGGTAGCCGATTCCACTTTGTCTTTGGGCAGCAGTTTTAAATTATACACGGCATACATTTTGCCTTTTAGCCATATGAAAGGCTGACGAATGCCTGTAAGTTTGATCGCCATATCACTCAAAATACTATCATTATGAAGAAA
>CAYNDN010000781.1:0-2244 GCA_964395075.1 uncultured Lentimicrobiaceae bacterium
AACCCTGCCGGGGTTTCGAACCCCGGCAGGGTTAAAAGCTATCACCAAACCCAGACAGGTTTAAAAATTTTTCAGCGAACCCCTGACAGGGTTCTGAATCCTGTCAGGGGTGTCAGGCTATCGTCCAACCCTGTCGGGGTTCGAAACCCCGACAGGGTTAACAAGTGTAAACGTACTAATAATTTCCAAAAGAAAGAAGTCCTGATTTTTAGGAGGAGGATATAATTTTAAATTCCTTTGGGCTGTTGCTGCCCCAACCCCGTCAGGGTTCAAAACCCTGGCGGGGTTAAACAACAAGTAAAAACTGATATATTTTGTAAAGCTCCCGGAGTTTTCCTTCTGCCAAAACCCTGGTGGGGTTAAATAAAACCAAAAGGCCTTCGCCCGAAAGCTACCAGCCTTTTGGTGTTGAGAAATATTTGGCCTATGCAGGCGCGGGAAACCGGCCGGTTCATTGGTAGCTATCCGGCCATACCTAAGGAGCTATGGGGACACAGCCAACCGGAAACCGTTGTTGTTGTTGCGGTTGTCGGGCGCGTTGTTGTTGCGATTGGCAACCCGGCAGTTCTGCGCGTTGTTGTTCCAACTGCCGCCGCGCAACACGCGGTTGGAGCCCCTGAGCCGGCTTCCTATTTTAAAGCAAATATTTTATTTCGAAGAACGTGTGTGTTTGCCTGTTTTGTGAAAGCAATTAAAGGCAGCATGTGGCGGGCATAGTCAGCTTGCGACCATTTATTGCTTTTCAGCATGCTTTCAGCGAGTTTATATTTTCTGATAAAACGTTGTTTGCTTTTGCTGTTGAGTCTTACACGATCATGAAAAACTACGTACCCCAGGAATGGCAATCCATAATAGTTTTTGTTGATGCATGCCGGCTTGCATTTCAGCTCAAGATGACTTCTTAAATAGGTTACAAGTTGCGTTTTAGCATCAATCAAAGCTGTTTTGTTATGATGCCAAAATACCATATCGTCCATATATCGCACATAGGCTGGTACACGGACTTTTTCGAGCAAATAATGATCTGAAACTGCAAGGAAGAAATTGGCAAAATACTGGCTGGTAAGATTTCCGATAGGAAGACCATGATTTGGTGATGCATGGTAGCTTTTGATTAGTTTTTCGAAAAGCACCAGTACCCTATCGTCTTTGAAAAGCCTGTGCAAGTGATGCATCAACAGGTGGTGGGAGATGGAATCGAAATACTTCCGAATGTCGAGTTTGCAAAACCATGCAAACTTTTTCTGGTTTACTTTTGCATAATCCAATGCTGCATACTGGCCTTTACCAATTCTTGTAGCATAGCTGTGGTAAATCTGGTACTTTTCAAATACCGGATGGCAGATATTCATAATGGCATGATGCAATACCCTTTCGGGAAACGAAGCAGCACAGATCAACCTTTCCTTGGGTTCGTAGATGGTGAAAAAATGATAATGGCCAATTTCAGGTTCGCCAGATAGTAGCTGATCGCGCATTAAATTCAGATTTCTATTCAGGTGTTTGCCGTAGCAGATAACTTCCTTCTTGCCTTCTTTTCCTCGTTTTGCTTTGATCCATGCCAACCGCAGATTATCAGGGTCACATATCGCATCATAAAGATTCACCGCTCTTTTCATTTTTTTTCGGTTTGGTACCATTTGATAAAATGTCGACCATATTTTTCAAATTTCTTTTCCCCAAAGCCCGTTATGCTTTTTAGCAATTTTTCGTTGATTTCGGGAAGTGATGCAATTTGGGCAAGTTCCTGGTCGGTACAAACAGCATAGGCCGGAACCGCATCATCGGCGGCAATTTGCTTTCGCAATACCCTGAGCCGGCTAAAAACTTTGAACACTTCCTCACTCAATTCATTTTTGTAATCTTTCTTTTTTTCAGCATACGGCTGCTGTGTTTTAAGCACAGGCAAGTATTTAACACAAAAGCACCAGGAAGCGCCGCGCTCATTACTTACAAGCTGGTTTTCGACTTCCAGGATTTTATTAGCCCGCAAAAAGCGGTTCATGTCTTCTAAAAAATCGCCGTTATCGGTTATCGGAATTGTAAATAGTTTTATCTGCATTTTTTAAAGAAAAAAAATTTCCGCCTGCGGCGAATATCATTGCTGAATTGATTATTCAGCAAGCTTGTTCCGGTCGTCCCTCCCTCCACTGCTTGCTTTCTATTTCAATTCAGGCAAGCTCCTTAGGTATGGCCGCAACTACCAGAACTATGGGGACACAGCCAACCGGAAACCGTAGTTGT
>CAYNDN010000782.1:0-2243 GCA_964395075.1 uncultured Lentimicrobiaceae bacterium
AATGATTCCTGACTGGTTATCATTTATTCAGGAAGTCATCGGATGACTTCGCGCTTTGCGCTTTGCGCTTTGCGCTATGCGCTATGCTCTATGCGCTACGCTCTACGCGCTCTGCCCTCCGCGCTCCGCGCTACCTCCCCACCACCACCTTTCCGCTTTCGTCCAGGCCTTTTTGATTAAAAATCCTGTACACATAATTCCCTGCCTGAACCGACGAAATATCCACCTGCTGTTTGTTGGCGGTAAGTTGGGTTCTGAAGACTTCCTGCCCGGTGAGGTTGCTGATAACCAAAGTTGCTTCATTGTATGCCCGGCTGAACTCTACCATCACAAACTCCTTTGCAGGGTTTGGATAAAGCAGGGTTTCGGTGGAGCGGATGCCCGGTAAATCATCATCCATTCCGGTGATCAGGCCATCGGGGGTGGTTTTGACGAAGAGTACATCCATGTTGAGATATTGGTTAATATTTGCAACATTGTAGCTGCCAAGTATAATTATTTCTTCTGCCTCATTTACATTCATTTCCCAGGCTTGCCATGAATCGATGCCATCGCCAATATACCGGTGCCATAAAACATCGAAATCCGGCGTAAGCTTCATCAAGTTGATTTTTGTTGGAAACAATGAAGGAAACACTTCCAGATTAATATTATCGGTAAAGCAAAAAATCAGATTGCCGTCCGGTAGTAATTCCAGAGAATGTCTGTAAGCCGTGCATGCCGTTGAATCGGGTTCCGCAGCGTATAGAAATTCGTTAACTAATGTGGTATCATTCATAATTTTTAGTATTCCTGCCCGCCTGTTGTCTAATATATCCTCCTCAGCCCACATGCCGGAAAGGTAATAAATTGAATCATTAACAGGTTGGAAAGTAAAAAACGAACGCATATAATGTGGGATTATAAAGAAACTCTCTCTTTGGAAATCATTTGAAAAATGACTTATCAAACCCATATAATAAGGTATTCCCGGCAATCCAAGCGTAGCCTCGAATACTTTATAGCCATTATCAATACCATTTTTTTCAAAATCATAGGGACAGAAAAATAAACCGGGGTTATTTAAATCAGCTCCAAAATCCAGGAGCTCTCCTTGTTTTGTTATTATTGCGCAATATGGAACGTCCGTTGAATTACTTAAGGCAGCTGATATATAATAAAACTTATCATTGATAAGCTTTAATTTTCCACTATATGAGCCACCAAAATTGACCAATCCCGGACTATATTTAAAGTTTTCAATTAGGTTGAACGAAGCATCAAATTTCAACATAAATAGAAAAGTTTCCTGGGGTGTGCCAAAGTTACTTCCACTCCCAAACAAGTATAAAGTATCGTTAGAAATACAGCAGTGTTCAAATTCGACAAGTCGGTTGCTTGTATCTGCATAAGAAATCGAATCGACAACCTCGCCTTCACTGCTTACTTCATAGATATAATTGGTGTAAATGTCAGATCCAAATTGTTTTGAAGTAAATAAAAATAGTATATTTCCATTGGGTTTGATGGATATATCTCGCGGCTTGTTGTAATGGTATAACCCTTTCTTTTGTATTAGGAAACCATCCTGTGCAAATACAGTAAATCCTATAGGTAATATTAAAAATGTCAAAATTATTTTTTTCATTTGTGAGAATTATTTAAGAATGAAACGTGGAGGAAAATAATATTTTCATCCACGTATAAATGATTTTAATTCAGTGAAATGCCGTAAGTAAATGATCCCACATGAAAAACTCTATCCATATCCCATACACCAGAAGTAATAAAGCAATGTGCAAAATATTTCCTGTCCGGTGTTAAATCTGCAATGATATATCCAATTCCCTGAGTTGATGCATAGTAATGTATCATGTCAGGTGTTAAACAAAATTGCAAAACTTCTTCGTCACCAAATGCTCTGAAAATCCTTGAAGAATCCATTTCCGGATAACTTGCGAAAGGAAAGTTCGGGTCATAATAATTAAAGCCAGGATAGTTTGGACTAACAATAATCGTCTCCATACTTGTCCAAACATTTGTCCAGGTGTGGGTCAGCAGGTTAGTCAGGATATCTGTAGCATCCATTCCAACATATAATCCTGAATCAGGACCACACATTCCGGCATCTCCACCCCAATACCAATATCCTGATGTATCGTTCAAAGCTTTGTACCCTGGGCTAACCGGTGTTGCGTAAGCTACATTTACGTAAAACACCATCACCGTCTCAACCTGGATGATGGTGTTTTACGTAAATGTAG
>CAYNDN010000783.1:0-2241 GCA_964395075.1 uncultured Lentimicrobiaceae bacterium
GACGGGCCTTTGCCAAAATCAGTTGCCGGCTCGTGCCCAACCAAAATCCTGATATGGTTTCGATGAAGTCGGTACTGGGCTCAGAGAAATTCCAGGATACCAACTTTCAATTGCCCTTTGGAATGGGAAAAACCATCTCCAATGATGTGTTTATAGCCGACCTAACCAAACTGCCTCACATCCTCATGGCCGGTGCAACGGGTCAGGGTAAATCGGTAGGTCTCAATGCAATTATTGCTTCATTGCTTTACAAAAAGCATCCTGCCGAATTGAAGTTTGTGATGGTTGATCCCAAAAAAGTGGAACTCACACTTTTCTCCAAAATCGAACGCCACTACCTGGCCAAACTGCCCGATTCGGAAGAAGCCATCATTACCGATACACGTAAAGTTGTTCGTACCCTCAACTCTCTCGGCATTGAAATGGATACCCGCTATGAACTGCTGAAGGATGCCCAGGTGCGTAACATCAAAGAATACAACGAAAAGTTCCTGCAGCGCAAATTAAATCCGCTGGAAGGCCACCACTTTTTGCCTTACATCATATTGGTAATTGATGAATTTGCCGATTTAATCATGACTGCAGGTAAGGAAATTGAAATACCGCTCACCAGGCTTGCTCAGTTGGCACGCGCCATCGGAATTCATTTAATTATCGCCACACAGCGTCCTTCGGTCAACATTATCACAGGTTCTATCAAAGCCAATTTCCCGGCAAGGGTTGCTTTCAGGGTAATTTCCAAGGTGGATTCGCGCACCATTTTAGACAGTCCGGGTGCCGATCAATTGATAGGCCGTGGTGATATGCTGTTATCAACCGGCAGCGACCTCATCAGGATGCAGTGTGCATTTATCGATACGCCGGAACTGGAAAAAATAACGGAATATATTGGTTCGCAAAGGGCATTTCCTGATGCCTACATCCTTCCTGAATTTGCTGATGAAGAAGATGACGGGCCTGCTGATTTTGACCCCAATGAGAAGGATGCATTATTCGAAGATGCTGCCCGTATTCTGGTGCAGAGCCAGCAGGGATCCACATCTCTGCTGCAACGAAAAATGAAAATTGGCTACAATCGTGCCGGCAGAATAATCGACCAGCTTGAAGCCGCTGGCGTGGTTGGGCCTTTCGAAGGAAGCAAAGCCCGTGAAGTAATCATAAAAACAGAATTGGATTTGGAACAGTTTTTGAAAAACATGGAAGAAGGAATTTAAAAGATTAAACAAATGAAAATTACAATTGGAATTTATGTATTTGCAGCATGTTTGATGATCTCTTTTACATCTGTGCAGGCACAATCAAGAAATAAAAGGGCCAGTGAGATTTTAACAGAAGTGACCGAAAAAACGAAATCATACAAATCCATCGATATGGAATTTGATTACCGGATGGAAAATCCGGAAGCCAACATCAACGAGGTAACCAGTGGTAGAGTGCTGGTTAGTGGAGATAAATACCGGCTTGAAATTGCAGGTCAGCTTGTGATTTCAGATGGTAAAACAATCTGGACGGTAATTGAGGATGCCGAAGAGGTGCAAATTAATGAAGTTTTTGAAGATGAAGATACCTTCTCACCTACTAAAATCTTATCCGATTACAGCGAAGACTATAAATCGAAACTAAATCCCAAAGTAGATGAGCTAAACGGAATTGGCGTTTACCTGCTCGAACTAACACCCAACGAAAAGAAAACCTTTAAGCATGTTAACCTGTTCATTAACAAAGAAAAAATGCAGCCCTACAGGATGGAGATTTTTGATTATAACAACAGTGTTTATGCCTACACCATCACAACATTCAATGCAAATGTGGAAGTTGGGGATACCGATTTTCAGTTTTCAGAAACCGAGTTTCCGGGCTTCGATGTTATCGATATGCGGTAAGATTAAGATCAGGAGCGGCCGGTTTCGTTTAACAACCTGGTATGATGCTTCAGCGTTCTGAGAATCATTACCACAAAAAGGGTAATTCCAAGAATAATGTTCGATGTATTGATGATTTCCAAATCCTTATTTTCGATAAAATATCTCAGGTTATCAATAAATACAAATCCGAAAACGGTGGCCAGCACACCGGAATATTCCCTGCGCAAAACACTCTTCATCGAAAAATATAGCGTGCTTCTTTTGTAGTTTTTAAAAGATGGCAAAAATGCTGGTGCCGTTAATGACCAGTCTAAATAAGGTTTACCAAATTTTTTTTCCAGGAACCGCTCTTCAGCAAACATAATCCTTTCGTAAT
>CAYNDN010000784.1:0-2233 GCA_964395075.1 uncultured Lentimicrobiaceae bacterium
TTAAGGGCAGTAGCTTTGCCTATCCCATCAGCACCGCCGGTAACAATGCCTACTTTATCTTTAAATTGAAACATTTGGTTGTTATTTTGAATGATTTTGAATTGCAAATAACGAAAGCTATTTACATATGAAATTGGGCGTAATGTTTTTTGTAGTCATTGACTATTTATTAGATATGATTTTTAATATCAGTTAAAGTGCAGATAATCAATAATAATGGCGGAATAAATGGAGGGGTTGACTATTTATTGCCAAGCTGAGGCAGATGGTGGGATATTTCAGATTTCAATTCCATTAAACCATGAATAGATGGATTCTCATCACTAAACCTGGTGATCTTTTCTAAAATTTTCCACAGCTCGAGTTTGCCAATTTTGTACCTGGAAAGTAAATAATACCACGAAATGGTGGGTAGATAGCCCGGGCGTTTGCTGTATGCGTCTTCTTTTTCGAGGATCTTGTAACGATGACACATGGTAACAACCTCATCATATTTTTCCTGCATGATCAGCGATTGCAACCATGCCGAAAAAAAGCTGTGCCACCGGTATTCCAGCACCTTATCGCGATAAGCCGTAAAAAATGTTTTGCCATAGCTTTCTCCTTCAGCGGCTTTGTTGTTGGCATTGAGGGTTTTGATAAGCAATGACGCAAACCCCACCCTGTTGTGATAGCTCATGGTTTTTTTGAGTTCCGGAATGGATAGTTGCACCAGCGACAGTGCCTCTTTGTTTTTTTTCTGTCTCAGTAAAATCGTTCCAAGATTGTTGAGGTAATGGATGTAATCGCTCCCCCGGTCTTTAATGGAAAGCCAGCCATATTGCTCAGCTGTTTCCAGTTGGTTTAACCTGGCATGCAGGATAAGCCGGTTTGAGTAGTAGTTGGCCAAAATCCGGCGGGAGTAAAACATGCCGGAAGCAAACTGCAAATCAAGGTGGTCGTAGAGGCTTTCAATTTTATCCAACTGGTTGTAGTTGTAGTAAAGAAAGCTAAGCCTCACAATAGCCAGGTAGCGGTTGTATCCATCAATGGTTTCATCAAAAAAGATGTCTTTTAAAAAGCCTTCCCGGGCACGGGGTTCGTCACCGGGACTGAAATACTGATGTGTGATCTCCCGGGTTGCCGTTTCCAATTGATCAAAAATGCTGCGGGAATGATTGTATTTTTCGCGATATGTTTCCAGGTAATTATTCACCGGTTCCAGGTATTGATGCCGCAGCCTGATGAGCAGAAATGACCTAAAATCCCGGATCAGTTCATAGGTTCGCATAAAATAAAAAGGTACCCCATTTTTGTTTTTAATAAGCCCGAGTATCTGCTTTTCATCATCCGGGAAAAGCTGGTCGGTAAGTACTTTTTTTTCCAGCTCAAGCAGTTTCGACAGCATAACATCCACATCTGCATTCGCAAGCTTTTCGGTTATCCATTTTTTAAGGTAGGTGTATTTTCGCTTGTCGATAGAATGGTCAAGATTGAGCTTCTCGGTCTCCCTGAACTTCTTTATCCTGCCAAAGATTTCCTGATTGGTTTCATCCTGAAACTGTGCAACAGCGTCCAGGTAATCAATCTCCAGCGGCATCAGGGATTTGATGAAATTTGTGAATGTTTTGAGTTTGGGTTTCACAATTGCAAATAGTTTTATTGCTGTCCAGGAAAAATTACCGGTCAAAAATAGAATATTTTGTATTCAGCATAAAATGCTCACGGGAAAGCAGTCACATTATTTTTTGACATAATTTTGTTAAGATAAGTGGTTAAAAATTCACCAAACCCTTACAGTAATGTCAAGATTTTTAGCATTGTCTTTTTGTGTGGTATTATTTATTGGTTGTGATCAGTCAACAACAAAAGAAAAGTTACAATACCATTCTTCGGGACCTGAGCGTGGTTATTTAATTGCAGCCGGAGGAAACCTCAGCGACACCATTGTTTTTAATAAATTTATAGAGCTGGCCGGTGGGGCGGATAAACCTATTGTAATTGTATCCACTGCAAGAACGGACGTTGAGCTTGCTGATGAACTTTTTTATGAACAGCAGGAGATACGGTTCCGGGGATATGGTTTTCAGAATTTTAAATTCCTGCATACCCGGGATCGGGAATTGGCAAATAATGAGGAATTCATCGAACCCATTAAAACGGCTCAGGGTGTCTGGTTTCTTGGCGGGCGGCAATGGCGTTTGGTTGATGCTTACGCTGGAACAAAAACCCTGGAAGCATTGTTCGGCAAGGA
>CAYNDN010000785.1:0-2225 GCA_964395075.1 uncultured Lentimicrobiaceae bacterium
ACTTACAACTAATATTCTGCCATAATTTGGCAGAATATTAGTTGTAAGTTTCTAACTCTAAATTCTTAATTTTAAACATCTTCCATCAACTCACTCAGCTCCAGCCACCGGTCAGACTTTTCGTCAATGTCTTTCGAAACTTCCTGAAAAGCTTGCGACCATTCCCTTAGTTCTCCCGGAGTAACCTGTCCGCTATTCATTTTTTGGAGCAGTTCCTCTTTTTTTTCTTCCAGTTCGGCAATTTCAATTTCCAGGCTTTCGAACTCTTTTATCTGTTTGTAGGTAGGCTTGTTTGAGGGTTGTTTGGGCTTCCCTGATTTTTTGGCATCGCTTTTAGCGCCTTGCTTTGAATCCGGTTTTTCGTTCTGTTTAAGCAGTCTGGCATATTCAGAATAATTGCCCCAGTAATCCTTTATTTTTCCATCGCCTTCAAAAGCGAAGATATGTTCCACCATGTGATCCATAAAGTACCTGTCGTGCGATACCACCATGAGGCAACCGTTAAAACTCTGTAAAAATTCTTCCAGTTTGTTCAGGGTTTCGATGTCGAGGTCGTTTGTGGGCTCATCCAGAATGAGAAAGTTTGGCTTTTTCAGCAAAACAGTAAGCAGGTAAAGTTTTCGTTTTTCGCCGCCACTCAGGCTTGAGAAATAATTGTAATGTATGTTGGTGTTGAAATTAAAGTAAGAGAGAAACTGCGCCGGCGACATACTCCCTTTTTTCCATTCCACGTGTTCGGCAATGTCTTTTACGATGTCGATGATGCGCTTATCTTCTTTGATGGGGAGGCCTTCCTGCCTGAAATATCCAAATTCAACCGTTTTGCCAACCACGATTTTACCGTCATCAGGTTTCAGGTTTCCCATAATGATTTCCAGCAGTGTGCTTTTCCCTACGCCGTTTCTGCCGATCAGCCCGATGCGGTCTCCTTTTTTAAAAATGTAAGTAAAATCCTGCAGGATTTTTTGATCATCAAAATATTTTTCAATGTTGTTCAACTCCAGCACCTTTCCGCCCAACCGATGCATGTCCACATCAAAACCCTTGTTTTCGGCGGCCGTACTTTGATGCGCCTTCTCCTCGATTTTATAAAAAGCATCCTCACGCGCTTTGGCTTTTGTTGCCCGGGCCTGCGGCATCCGGCGCATCCATTCAAGCTCGGTTTTGTATAGCGAACGGGCTTTGTCTATTTCCGTTTTTTCGAGGGCCAGCCTTTCTTCGCGTTTTTCAAGGAAATAGGTATAGTTGCCCCGGTATTTGTAAATCTTCTGGTTGTCGAGTTCCAGTATCTCATCACATACATTATCCAGAAAATACCGGTCGTGGGTTACGAGTAAAACAGCCAGATTTTGCCGTTTCAGGTAGTTTTCGAGCCATTCAATCGTATCCACGTCTAAGTGGTTGGTGGGCTCGTCAAGCAAAACAAGATCGGCCTCTTCGATGAGGGCTTTTGCCAGTGCGGTTTTTTTGCGCATTCCGCCCGAGAGTTCACTGATTTTTTGTTCAAGCTTGGTGATGTTGAATTTACCTAGAATCTCCCGGATCTTCGATTCAAAATTCCAGGCATGCAGTTCATCCATCCGTTCCATAATTTCAGTTGTTTCATCCTTGTCAGTGATCATGCCTGAATTAAGCAGGTTGTAGCGGTAAACCAGTTGCGTGATCTGGTTGTCAGAATCGAACAGGAAATCCAAAACTGTTGTCTCGGCATTCATTTCGGGATTTTGCGGGAGGTAGGAAATACGTAGGTTATTTCCCTTGGCTACCTGCCCTGAATCGGGTTCTTCCTGGCCGGTAATAATTTTTATCAGGCTCGATTTTCCCGTCCCGTTCCGCGCAATGAGGGCAATTTTTTGGCCGACGGCAATTCCAAATGATAAATTTTCAAAAAGCAGCTTTTCGCCATAAGCTTTGGAAATATTTTCAACAGTGAGGATGTTCATCGACAAATAGAAATTTAAAAACGGCTGCGAAGATAGGCGTTTAGTTTTTAGAAGAAGTAAGTTATAAGTAGTGAGGACGAAGGAGGAATTATGTGGTAAATTTTAACATTGGAAAATTCTATTGCAAAATTTCTAAATTATTTTAACCTGCATTATTCACAAAAATACCTATTGATTTACCGCGTACTTTAGTGCGCGGATTTGAGGAACTTAGCTACTTCAGGTTGAAAATCCTGAAAATTTTTCAAAATGGAAAACTAAAAAATTTTCAGGATTTTATGT
>CAYNDN010000786.1:0-2218 GCA_964395075.1 uncultured Lentimicrobiaceae bacterium
GATTGTTTTACTGTTCAAAACCCTGGTGATTTAGTGTATTCCCATTCCTGTTGTTATTTTTCAGAAATAGGTGGGTTTCAAATATACCAGGATGATGCTGTTTTAGTCTATTAGCTATTTTTTTTTCTTATTCTCTTATTTCTCTAGATCTAAGAAATGATATGGGGTGAAAAACTGCATTGCACCACTTGAAAACATATTCTGCTCAGTGATTGACGTTGTAAGATCGTTAAGTGGGGAGATATCAAAACCCTCTACTCGCGCCTTATCATTAATACGAACGGCAAGTTCGTATGCACGATCCTTTTCATTAGGCATTGTTGCATTAGGATTTCCTGTGCTTGGTCTTGACGTAACGTCTCCGCGTTGATTTCTTCGATGCTGATACTCTTTAAGAGGCCCGTCTAAAGCTCCTGCTCCTCCTGTGATGTCGATATGTCCACCTATTGTGTATCCTGTTACGCTGTTCGTTGAAAATGTAGTGTTGCCGTTTCCTTGAGTAACTGTCCAGCCAAGAGGATCATCAGGAAAAACTATGCCTGGATAATAATTTTGTTGATGATATGATGTGATATTAGGTGGGGTAGACACAATAACAAGAGGGCTACCTTGACCCCAATAATACAAACTATCAATTGCTTGAAGTAACGCGTTATGAAACTGAATTATACCGGGACTTTGAAAATTAGTAAGATAGAGATTATTTTTGAACTGAGCTGCTTCTTCACCGTTAATGCGGCCAGTACCAACCCATTCTGCAATTTCAAAATCAACAGCTTGAATATTGTCAGAAGATGGATCGTTTGCAGTTTTTGGGACGGGAATGATGCGAGGGACAATTGTTCTGTTTTGATTAGCAATAAGGGTATCTGTATAACTCTGAACGAATTCTGGAAGAATATACTCCATTCGACGATGAAAATATATATTTGTATCAGGACTAGCTAAAACCAACTCGCCAACTAAACCTGCAGGGATATTATGAAGAGAGTAAAAACCATCTTGGTTAGTAACGGCGCTATCAATAACAATGCCTGTTCCTTGTTCTTGGATGAACATGCCAACACCTGCAGCGGCTTGTGATTGGTCATAATGGTGTCTAACGGTTCCTGTCACATTAAACAACTGAGCTATCTCTTGGAGGTAGAAGTTAAGGAGAGGGTTATTTCCTGCTACGAGCGTTGCGGTATCTAAGGAGACAAGGACTGGGTTGACGCCATCGTCTTTGAAACTAGAGAAGACGTATTGAGTGGGACCGTTTACAGGTAAGTTATCATAAGCAAACCATCCTGCGGAGTTTGTGATGTATGTGTTAGTGTCGGTAGGGTTGATGAGTCTCCATGCTTTGACGTTGACATCCGAAGGTGTAGTCATGTTGTGCCAATAAGTTACAATTCCGTCAGCAACAGGTAACGCTTGTGGGTTGAATTGGAAATTGTTTCCGTTTAAAGCGATGTTTAGGGTGTTGGTGTCGGGAATGAAGTTGCCGTTGATGATGGATTGGTATGCTCGCGTGTAGGTGTCAAACGGGTGGGCTTTGATGCCATCACTTGTTGTGAACGCTGCTTGACCATTAACTGTTGCAAGGAAGGTGGTGTCAGTCGTCCCTTCTTTAAAGATTTTGATGAGAGAGCCGTCTTGAGCGGGTTGGCCGTTGACAAGAATCTCAATCGTTCCTTCTACAGGGGTGTCGGGAACGGACTGGACATTTATGGAGTGTTCGTTGAGACCTTTGCCGAGTTCAACGGTGTCTGTAGAGGTGGCAAAGGGTTCGAATTCAAGATTAGTACCGTCAGCAATTATATGGTAGGTACGTGTGGAATCTGTAAAAAAATTTTGGTGCTTATATTTGGCAGAAATATTTTGGCTTATAAAAGTCGAATGCCCCTGATGGAAAAATTTCTTACTCCTGCCATTTTCGTCCACAGCAATGTAAATTCCCGGAGGCGGCGTGGCCAGATTGCTTAACATGAGTTTTTTATCATAAACTTTTCCTACGCCTACACCTTGCCCGTTCATGCTGTAAATTTTCACAGGGCCGGTAAGTTCGTTTCCGGCGTTTTGCAATGCATCATTTTCTTCTGTCCCGGTAAGGTTGTAAATGTAGAGGCTGTCGAAAACAGCTAATCCGTTTTGGTTGGTAAATGCTTCGGTGGTGTCGTTCAATTCGGGGTCAACTGCAAGTGCCGGAACATATATGGCCGGAGTGCTTCCATCG
>CAYNDN010000787.1:0-2217 GCA_964395075.1 uncultured Lentimicrobiaceae bacterium
GCCGGATGCGCAGGTTGCCGATGCCAGAACGCTGGTGTGCTGCCATCACCTCCGATTCGATGTCCCAATCTTCGGGCAGCGTATATTTTTTTACTGTAGCAAATTCGGGGAACGACTGAAAACCATATTCACTCATAAACCGGGCCCTGTACTTTTTGAAATCACTGAACGGATGCTGCCCGTGCCAGACGCCCCAGTAATGCACATCACCTGAAGGCGTGTCGTAGCCGGCCAGTTTGCCCATGCCCGCCGATGGCGACGAATGCCAGTAAGGTGTTTGGGTATCTAATTGCTCAACTACTGCAGGAAGAATGTGGTGGAACAAAGTGTCGTAAGCCTGCCAGATTTCCTGGCGTTCTTCTTCGGTGTGCCTTTGTTTCCAGCCCCAGCCACGGTCTTCTTCATAAGGACCCCAGGCAGCTTCTATTTCGTTGTTGCCACACCAGAGGGCAATGCACGGGTGGTTTCGTAAGCGTTTCACATTATCTATCGCTTCCTGCCTGACGTTTTCCAGGAAAGCATCATCGCCGGGGTACATGGCACAGGCAAACATAAAATCCTGCCACACCATGAGTCCGTATTTATCGCACAGATCATAAAAAATATCGTTTTCATAAATGCCGCCGCCCCACACCCGCAGCATGTTCATGTTGGCATCAGCCGCTGATTTTATGATGTGCTCATATTTTTCGGGGCTGACCCGCGGCAAAAAAATATCGTTGGGAATGATGTTGGCACCTTTGGCAAACACCGGGCGGCCGTTCACCTCAAAATAAAAGCTCTCACCATTACCATTTTCATCAGGTTTGCGGATGAGATTGATTTCGCTTATGCCGATGTTTACAATTTGTTCATCAAGAATGGTTTCGTTCGTTTCAAGTTCAAAATGCAGGGGGTACAGATGCGCTTCCCCCAGACCGTTGGGCCACCAGCGTTTTGGATTTTCGATGTTGAACATTACCGGATAAATATGCTTTCCGGGTTTCAGTTGGATAGTTTGTTCCAATAAATCAACTTCTTCATTTTCGATATCCAGTTCAACGTTCTGCGGCTGATCAGCCGTAATTTCCAGCCTGGCTTCCAGTTCGGCCGCATTATCAGAAAGGTTCAGTTGGTTGATTTGAATGTTTTCGATCTTCGCATTATTCCATCCAACAATTTCAATATCCCGCCAGATGCCTGAAGTTACCAGCCGCGGACCCCAGTCCCAGCCAAAATGATAGCCGGCCTTGCGGGTGAAGATGCTCACTTTTTTATCACCTAATTCTCCATTTTCTGATTGATCATTATCCGCCGGAAGCTGATATCCCAAATCATCCAGTTTTTCAAGTCCAAGGTTCACCGGAGATTTCAGCAGTACCCTGAGTGTATTCTTGCCAGGTTCCAGCAGTGGTTTCACATTTGCTTTCCAGGTGCGGAACATATTATCCGCCGATAAAATCATTTGATCGTTTATATAAACATCCGCATAGGTATCCAAACCATGAAAAACCATTTCGAGGTGATTTTTTTGCAATAGTTCATCTTCTATCTGAAATGTAGTTTTGTATTCCCAGTTCTGTTTATCGATCCATTGCTGATCCTTTTCATTAATTCGGTAAAACGGGTCTTCAATCAATCCGTTATCGAGCAGGGCGGTGTGGATGGTGCCGGGCACGGTTGCCGGCTTCCATTCGTTTGTTCCGGCTTCGCTGAATTGCCAGTTGTTATTGAGTTTCATGGTGATTTGGTCATGTTTTTCTTGCTCGTTACAAGAGAAAAGGATTATGCTGATGATCAAAAATAACGATAGCTGCTTCATGCTTGTTTTTGTTCTGTTATGATTTCTTTGCGAAGATATTTAATTTCGAAACTTTCAAAATGAATCCAAACTTTGCGACTCTCCCCCTTTGCGGTTCAAACAAATCAAACTAACCGCGGAGGCGCTATGGCGCAGAGTTAATAAACATATTAAAAAATGCTGCACTGTTTAGTGTTGCGTGAATTTGTTCAAGATTATCAGCGTTTTTTCTTTTCAACGATAAATTTTCAATTGTTTAGATTTGTGGAAATTCAAACTGAAATAAAAATGAAAAATCTAACATATATCAGAACGTTCACAGTTTTCATAATTTTGATGGGTGTCGTTTTAACGACAGCATGTGATATGTCGATGAAAAGAAATAATGAAGAAACGCAAGGCTATGATTTTTACATCGGGACCGGCACGGATGGGCC
>CAYNDN010000788.1:0-2215 GCA_964395075.1 uncultured Lentimicrobiaceae bacterium
CATGGTTTGGGAAGAGAGAATCAAAAGTCACAAAAAGATCATTGACCTGCTGGTTTAACGACGAAAACACTTTAAAATTAAATGGCTCACCAGCATCGAAGCCCTCTTTAAGATTGGGTGTAGAAGGATCATCACCATAAGCAATTAACTGGCCAACCTGTAGGGCTGAATATTGCAAAAGTCCCCCACATTGCAGTTCTCCATTAGTGTCTTCAAAAAATACACCGATCAAATCATTTTTGATGAGTGGAAACATTTGTGGCGGAAACATAATACTATGGCTGGATTGTGTAGGCTGGTAGCTCCAATCAGGGTAAATGCTGACTTCGTAATCCTCAACTTCGCCATCAATGGCCGGCCCGGAGAATGTCAACCCGGTTTCAGAACTAAACCTGTAACGCATAAAGGTAGTGCCTGGTATGGCCAATGCGGGGACATCAAAAAACAGGGTGTTGTTTCCTGGTTGGAGCATCTGATCAGTAAAAATTTTATCAGCTTCATCTGACCAGTTTCCGTTTTGTTCAAAATCAATCCATACTGAGAGGGAACCTTCTGCCGAAGCATTTACATTAATCTGAGCCTCATTATTTACCAATAGCGGAAATAGAAAGCTTACACCATCTTCGTCATTGAGATAGGTGTTGTTATCACCCAGGGCATCTGCTGAAGAAATACCATCCGGTTCACTGTCGATAAGGTTTCCAAGAAACAATTGCCCGTTATTGAGATGGCGTGCCCCATTATTCTGGAGGGTTGTAGGGTAGGTGGTATCCGGGGCATCACCAAAATCGAATCCACCTTGGGTGTTCTCCTGTATCAAAATCATATAATCTTCTACTTCACCGTTTTCAGCCTGTCCGTCCGGTCCTGGTTTTGCATCATAATTACTAAACCTGAAGCGGGCAAAAGAGCTACCTGTTTCGGCATTTTCGGGTACGGTAATAGAAAGCATGTTGTTTCCCTGAACAAGTGCCTGCGACATAAAAATATGTTCAGCAGCATCGTTCCAGTCGCCATCTCGGTTAAAGTCGATCCAGGCTTCCAGGAAACCGTCAACACTCGCGGTCACTAAAATATTTAATGTGGCACCAGCAGCAGGCTGTCCCTGGAATTGAACGCCATCTTCATCGTCTCCACCCGAAGGGTAGTACAGGTCAATATCATCGCCGGAAGCATCCGGCGAAGGCTGTCCGTTGGGTTCAGCATCCACTGACTCGCCAAGATAAATGCCGGGTACAAAAATGTGGCGGGCACCATCATCATCTATTTGTGTTGGGTAGGCAAAAAGCCCCGGAATTTTAGGAGCATCCCCAAAATCGAATTGGGTGGCCTGTTCTCCGGTAATCATGATGGCATAATCTTCTACCTCCCCGTTGTCTGCCAGGCCTGTTGGGGCAAGTGGTTCAGCATAATCCCTGAACCGAAACCTGAGGTATGTTTGCCCTGTCGCAGCATCATCAGGAACTGAAATCTGCAAAGAATTTGAACCGGCCATTAACGGCAATATGGTAAAAATGTGTTCATCATCGTTCCATATTCCATCACGGTTAAAATCCATCCATGTATCAAGGAATCCGTCCACAGCGGCATAAACTTCAATTTCAAATTGCGATCCTGCCTGAACTGATTCCGGTAAAATCACACCATCTTCATCATCACCCAACGATGGGAAATAAATATCCTGATCATCACCGAGGGCTCCGTTGTAGGGCTGTCCATCAGGCTCCGGGTCAACAATTGTTCCAAGGTGAATACTTTCCACCAATTTATGACGGGCACCATCCTGAGTAAACAGGGTAGGATAGGAGGTGTTGCCATTGGCGGGCGCATCGCCAAAATCCATATCTTCAGTCTGCGCTTCCCTGATCTCAATTTTGTAATCTTCCACTTCACCGTTGTATGCAAAACCGCCGGCATCCAATGGTTGCGGATAGTCGCGATAACGAAAGCGGATATACGACTGACCGGGGAATGCGGCAGGCGGAACAACGAATGACAAGGTATTGCTGCCAGATACTAACGGCATCACCGAAAGGACATGTTCCGATGGATTCAGCCAGGCCTGATCCTGGTTGAAATCGATCCAGGCATCCAGAAAACCATCTACTGAGGCGGTTATGGTGAGGTTAACTTCCGTTCCCTGGTAAATGAAGGGGGGTATTTCCACGCCATCTTCATCATCACCAAAAGAAGGATACAATAAATCATTATCATC
>CAYNDN010000789.1:0-340 GCA_964395075.1 uncultured Lentimicrobiaceae bacterium
TATTGAATTTAATGGTAATCAACCACAACCCATCGAATTGAATACGGTTTTTGGTAATTCCGTCGTCAGGCTAAACAAGGATATTCCAGTAAAAGTAAAAGGGGAGACTGTTTTTGCCAATTTGAAATTTCCGAACGGGAACAGTTCATTTTTTGGTGAGACAACCTTCCTGAGCAACAAATTTGATGAATCGCTTCCTTATATTTACATCAAAGTTTCTGCCGTATTTGGTAGTGTAGAATTTAACAATTATTAACCGGTACATCTTTTTTTTGTAATCCGGCATGTAATAATCCGAAGGGTTTTTCTATTTTTATCTCTTATGAAGGATATTCAAAAT
>CAYNDN010000789.1:350-840 GCA_964395075.1 uncultured Lentimicrobiaceae bacterium
ATTATCTGGGATTGGAACGGTACACTTATAAATGATGTTGACATTTGTATAGAAACCTTAAACGTATTGCTTGAACAACGCGAAATGCCTGTTATTCGTGCAGACCATTATAAAAATCATTTTACATTCCCCGTGCGACTTTTCTACGAAAAAATTGGTTTCAATTTTACAAATGAAAACTTCGAAGTGGGGCATCATAAGCACACAACACCTATCTGCAAGCGCAACAAATCAAGCGGAGTCATTATGCTTATCTGGTTATTTTTAGGCGGTTTTCTGTACCTTGTCTACCGCATTATTCTTTGCGGCATCTACACGATTGCACCGGACGAAAGGGCGGTAATTACCTCATTTGGCAAGGCGCAACGACTCCGGGGCGGCATCTCCACAAGCGATGGGGAACACCCTGAAGGATTCTATGCCTATCCTCAGCTGAAGGTTCGGCAACCGGGATGGGGTTTTCTCTGGCCCTGGTGGAAACTGCACAAGG
>CAYNDN010000789.1:850-2210 GCA_964395075.1 uncultured Lentimicrobiaceae bacterium
GACCCCACCAAAATCCAGTCAACTATTGAGGCAGTCACCAAAGACAACCTCACCACAGGCGTGAATGGACAACTTCGCTTTCGTATTTCAGAAAGTAATCTCTACCCCTACCTCTTTGGGGTGGAAAGCCCGCTTGAGCATGTTATGGGGTATTTTATTTCCATTATGCGCGAGCGCATTGCCAATTTTGCCGCCGATCAGCCACACAATGCCGAGAGCAGGGATGCCAAACTACAAGAGTCCTTTGAAGGGGTTTCGATTAACGACCTTCGAAAAAACCTGCCATTACTCAACCAGTTTATGGAAGAGCAATGCAAGGAAACAGTAAGTCGCTACGGCATTATGCTCGATGCCGCACTCATCACAGAAATCGACCCCCCACCGGAAGTGGATCACGCCCTTTCGGCGATCAACAGCACTCGAAACCTTGTTGCAGCCGATTTAAGCACAGCGCGGGCCGATGCCGAACAGCAAATCACCATGAGTGAGCGGGCTGTGGAGATTGCCCAGAACAACGCCGAAGCAGAAGTTGCTCCGCTTAAGGAACTTGCCGAAACCCTGCGCAATATCAAGATTCAGGGAGGCTCAGCGGCCCTGCAATCATATATTCGCACCATGAAGATTAATCTCTATCAGCGAACCACCCGGATACTCACACGACAATAAGCACATTCATTTCGATCAGGATAACCCCATGAACCCCATTTCAGCCGCCCTTTTTGGTTTTCTTCTGCCACCCTTTCTCCTGTTTCTCTCACGGCTTTTTGGCCTGTACATCATTGTAAAAGAATGTGAAGCACATGTGTTTACCCTGTTGGGAAAGGTGCTTGGCGTGATCGACAAACCCGGCCTGCATTTTCCCATTCTTCGTTTTGGCCCCAAAGCATTATTGATTCCCTTTGCTGGCAAGAAAGACATTGTGAGCACCGCCCTGAAACAACACTATCTGCGCAAGCAAATGGTGAACTCCGAAGAAGGAACTCCCATGGGAGTGGGCATCTGGTATGAAATGAAAGTCGCCGACCCGATAGCATACCTCTTTAATAACACCGACCCTGAAGGGTCGTTGCAGGCCAATGTATCAAGCTCAACCATATCGGTACTCAGTAATCTTGAAATGGAGCATATGCTTGAAGATCGCCACAGCTTGAGCAAAACAGTACGTGAGGCTGTTTCTCCGCTTTCAGAGCGTTGGGGCTACCAGCTCGGCTCAACCTATATAAGAAAAGTCGAGTTTACTGACCGCCAGATGGTTGAAAACATCACCGACAAGGTCGTGAAACGCCTGATTCAGGTCACAAGTGCCATGAAGCAGGATGGTGAAAACAGAGTGGGTCTTATCAAGAGTGAAACGGCTAAA
>CAYNDN010000790.1:0-1028 GCA_964395075.1 uncultured Lentimicrobiaceae bacterium
TTAATACCGAATCCAAAGCATCGCCGTAAATCTATAATTACTGATCAAGGCCTGAGCCCATATTCTGAATTCAACGACGATCAGCGCTAAACACCGGCAATAATAGAATCATAAGCGGCTCCTTTCGCGGATCAATCAATATTTCAGCATCCGACCCGGAGGCTTTGCTCGAATGGTCTTGAATTTCTTAAAAGGCCTTTTTCGGCCATGAAAATGTGCAGCTAAGCCCCAAAATACGTCATTTTTTGGTCTTAATCCCTTGTCTGATAAGGATTGAGCTTGGTCCGACCTAAGGGCTTTGAATGATTGCATGGCCATACGCCAAGAGTAGTCTGAGGTCTTTATAAATGACCCTCGCTTTGAAGTTGATGGGCATCGAACTCCAACTCCATTTGCTTGAATTTTTCTGCCAATTCAACACCGGGAATGCCCTCATATCTTTCTGAAAGTTTCTCCCGAAGGTTAAATAATCTTCGTTTTGCAGTATCTACCAATTGTGCATAGGTTGTAACGCAAACCTGTCCGTTGTTATCTCCGATCTTTTGTCGTCCAACAACCTTTTCAGATATACTATCTCCAACAGCGAAAGCGAATATATATGGGTTACCTGTCAACTCTTTACAACCAATGAAGTCCTCAACATAGTGTACCGTTTGATCTCTGTTGGCTCTTGTCAAATTTGAACCGCCTCGTTTCAACTCGATTAATAAAATTCTGTTCAATTCAACCAGAGCTGTGTCAAGGTTAAACGTCTCAGTGCCAGTCAATGACATAGTTGAACCACTAATTATAAATAAATCGGGGCGATTTTTGATGTTGTTGAATGTATGAAAGTCCCCTTTTTTATCGAACACCTTTTTAATTATAGTCCCGAGCTGCTGGTTGGATGTATATTCGGATGAATCAAATTCCGGCCCAAACAACCATCTAGCTTCAGTGACAAGGGGATGTAACACCTTTAACTCATCTATCTTTGAATCACTGGACAGTTTTTCGATAGCCTCAATAACAGATAATCTGCGATCGAT
>CAYNDN010000790.1:1038-2210 GCA_964395075.1 uncultured Lentimicrobiaceae bacterium
CACTGAGTGCGTCCTTAATAGTCCAATGATCCAATAAACGATTCAATCCTTCAATATCGTCCTCTGAAAAGTGGCTCAACTTTTGTAGTAGGGCCTTTCCGCTTCTTGTTTTCTCCAAATTTATCACTGCTTCAACAGCAATTCCCAGAGTCTCAGGATTGGTTGTAGGGTAAGTATCCACCACATGTTCAATAACTTCATCGACCTCGTATTTTCCTAAAGGAGAAAGGTCTGTGTACTGTTGTTTAAAATCATCCCGAATTGACGTTTTCGTTTCGTCGATCTTATCCTTTGCTAACTTTCGGAATGCACCAATAATATTTTCAGAAAGCTTACTATATACTTCATCCATCACTTCATGGCGGATAAAACCGGTCCAGTCTTCCTTAATGTAATCTGCTAAATCATTAGTCTTGGCAACAAATGTATATCTCTTGGCAAAACGAGTTCTGCCATCAATAACAGGAGTTTCACCCAGTACCCAGGATGGTTCACCTACCAAGCGCCCACCTTGCCAAAATGCAATGCCTTGATAAAGCGTCTTTCTAGCAGTTTTTTGTGTGTCAATAAATAACACCTCCAAAGAAATGTCATTGTTGATCTTAAGTAGGCTTGAGTCCACCAAACCTACATGCTCTTCCAAAGGTACTGACTTGCCATTGATCAGAACTACAAATTGAGGATCATGAAGAAAACGTGCGGAAATAATGTCACGAATTTTATTCACTTGAGGCAAGTTTTGCTCTGCGGTCACAATAAGCCGAGTTCCATGTCCATCAGATTCTCTTGAAGATTCTTCGCGTAGTACAAAAGGTTGTGATTCACTGAGTGTACTTACTTTAAATGTACTTTCAATACCTTCTTTTCTTGTAATTACGGTATATTGATTGCTGAAACAAAGTAGACCGTGCCTTCCGATGCCGTTGCGCCCGTAGGCCAATCGGGAGGAACCGGTTATGTTTTCTGGGAATTGAACACGTTTTCCTTGGTGCCTTACCCGATTATATCCAAGTTTCATCCACCTTTGATGAAATTCATCCTTGGTAAGTCCGATACCATTATCTTCAATTGTCAAATCTTGCCCTAGTTCCATCGGTATGAATATTTCGACACGCAAAGCGCCCGCATCCCAAGCGTTTGCGACAAGTTCCGTTAAGGCAACATCTGGTGAA
>CAYNDN010000791.1:0-2204 GCA_964395075.1 uncultured Lentimicrobiaceae bacterium
TGCGTTGATTCGCTGTTCAATTCGTTCAAACCATCCCGCGATCAACGTTACGATTGCCGCAATTGATCAAAGCGAGAATGTGTTTGTGTCAACCAATACGGTAACGAACGGAAATTACTTTTTGAATCAATGGCGGCGTTTGTCTTTGTATCATGTACCTCCAACGGTAGGCTTTCAACCTGTTTTGCAGGTTATAAACACGAGTGATTCAGAATCGGCAATTATATATGTTGATAACTTTGAAGTGTTTACCATTCAACCCGATCAATTTTATAACGGGCAGTTCTTGGATGGCGATGAAAATGATCCGTCTGTGGTTTCGGTTTCCTCTAACACAATTATTTCTGAGCCTGTTTTACAAGACACACCAACATCACTACCCACACAAACATATACCCCTACTTATACAGGCACACCGACACCAACAGTTACTCCAACTCCTACTTATACAAATACACCAACTCAAATACCATCCAATATACCTTCAAAATCAGAAATTCTTGGTCAATGGTCATTAATAGCTACTGTAACAGACACAAAAAATGTCGGACAGCAGGATGTGCAAATAATCATTATTAACTCTGACAATACATACTTAATGGTTGATGACGATGGTATTATAGGCGATGTATTAGGAATATATACATATAACGAAAATAATGGTGTTTTTAAAGCGAACTGGGATGCTGATCGAATACACCCAACTTTAGGTTTTGTCGATTGGAGAGGCACTTTGGACGCTGTATTTGGTCCAGGACAAAAAATTAAAGGTAATGGAAAACAGACAGCAACAGCTAAGGGACAAACGATAACCCAAAGTTTTACTTTCATAAGTGAGAGATAATAAAAATATTATTTGGTAAATAAAGTAATGTATTTATCAAGAGAATTAATAATTTGTTCACATAAACTTAATTAGTTGCGGAGGGTATGATGAAAGGTTCAATAAAATTCTTATTAGTACTATCAGTATTTTTTTCTATAGGATGTGCAACGGACCCAAACAAAATTTCAGCACAATATGTATCCCCCATACAGTACCGTAATTTTGACTGCGAGCAAATTGCACTTGAAATGGCACATATTGAACGACGAACGAATGAGTTATACCGTTCACTAAAAAATGAGGCTAACGCAGACAAATGGCAAATGGGTGTTGGTATAGTACTTTTCTGGCCTGCTCTTTTTGCATTAGAAGGTGGGGATGGTCCAGAAGCAACAGAATATGCAAGGCTTAAAGGTGAATACGAAGCATTAAGGATAGTATCAATCGAGAAAAAGTGTGGTATAAATTTCAGAGACGACCTCAGCGATGTCATTAAAGATTCAGTTAACGAAGAAAAAGACACTAAAAAAGCGAATCCTAAAACAGGTTCAAAGAAAAGTGAAATTTGATTTATTTATCAGTTTTAATCTAAGATGGAATCGCTTTATTCTTTACATTCACCGCAAAAACCCCACCACCACATCGGGGTTGCCGCGTTGGTTGGAGGCGAAGACCACCCGGTCTCCGCTGGGGTGCCAGCCGACGTGCGGGTGCGCCCCTCCGCCGTAAGTGCGGTGGCCGAAGGTAAGCGGAACCGATTGCGTGGTCCGGGCATTAAACAGCATAATATCCCCATGAAAATTATCCGCGGCAATCCAATCACCCGTGGGTGAACCCGCGGCATGCCACCAGTTGCGTTTTGCCAGTTCCGGCGGTTTGCCATCCGCCCACCATGCGCCCGCGCCGACAATGCGGATCTGCTTATGGGGATACTGTGCCTCCTTCACGTGTGATACGTCCGGCAAAAAGCCGCCGCAAAAGGTGAGTTTGTCATCCACCCACCAGCATTCATGTGTAATCAGTTCGCCGGGGCGCTGGTAAATCAGCGGCCAGGGATCTTTTCCGGGCTGGATGAACCATATCCGTGCGTGCGGCTCTTTCATGGCGTATTCTTGATCGGTCATCAGCGGAACGCGGTCTCCGCCGGGGTAATCGCTGCGGGCATACATCATCAGGTCCGGCGTTTCCCAACTGCATTGCAGGTGGGAGATGGGATGGTCGAACTCATGCACCATTTCCTGCATCCCGTCTTCTTTATTGATGAGCACAATGTTCCATTCATTTCTTTCGCGGTGTTTGAGGATGATCGAAAGTTTTTCGGCGTCGGCGGTTTCGTTCAACGTTCCCACAGGCTCCAATTTATCGCGGAACTCGGTGA
>CAYNDN010000792.1:0-2201 GCA_964395075.1 uncultured Lentimicrobiaceae bacterium
TCTTTAGGCTCGAGGGTGAGCTTGTTTGTAAATTGCTTTTAATTTTTCGATTGAATTGTGAGTGTAAACCTGGGTACCCGAAAGGTTTGTATGCCCCAGGATTTCTTTAATCGAATTGAGTTCGGCACCGTTATTCAACATGATCGTTGCAAAACTGTGCCGCAACGTATGGGGACTTTTCTTTGAGTTTGTTGAAACATAAGCAAGGTATTTATTAATAATGCGATAAACAAGCTTTTGGTAGGTTTGTTTACCTTGTTTGGTTATAAACAAAAATGGATTTTCTGCTGCCTGGTCCGGATTAATTTCCGACCTTTTGATAAGATACCGCTGTATTGTTTCTTTAAGTAATTCGGGCAGTGGTACGAACCGCTCTTTATTTCTTTTTCCTAAAACTTTTATCTGCATCCTGCTCATATCAACATCTTCAACTTTCATTCCGATTAATTCTGATGTGCGGATGCCTTCAAAACTGCATTCAAATGGGATTTCATGGATGAGTTTATCAAGATCTTTTTCTTTTACAAATTCAGGTAATATCTTGCTGGTTTTGGGTGAAATTACCTTATCCATCGGGTTGCTTACGATTTTGTTTTCACTTAAAAGGAATTTATAAAATGATTTTAAGCATGAAATTTTCCGGTTGACAGTGCGCGGTAATATGCCATTATCCAGAAGTTTTATCAACCAGCTTCTCACCATTTGGTGCGTTGCCTGATCGGCGTTGATTACTCCAAACCGGGCGGAAAGGAAATCCTCGAATTGTATTAGGTCAATATTGTAGGATTTTAGGGTATGCCCGGAATATCTTCGTTCGCTTTGTATGTAGTTTATAAAGGCCTGCCTCACAATAAAAAATAGGAAAACTTAAGTTTCAAAGATAGTACGAAATTATCCTTAAAACAAAAATTTTCCTATTTATTTGGAAAATATTTTACTGCCAGTCAGAGCCTACGCTTCTTCCTGGTTTTTTAATTGCTGGATGTAAATGGCCTTTAGGCGGGCTTCCCTGTTTTTAACTGAGGGTTTGGTGTATTTCTGACGTTCACGTAATTCTTTAACAACGCCGGTTTTTTCGAATTTTCTTTTGTACTTCTTCAGCGCTCTTTCGATGTTTTCACCTTCTTTTACAGGAACAATAATCATTTTAATACCTCTTATTTAATTGTTTTATAATTATTTACGTTTAAACTTTTCCCTAAACAGGGGCGCAAAGATAAAAATACTTATGAAATCAGCAAAATAAAAATTGAAATTTGTTTCGATATGCATATCCGCGGAGAAGATTCATTTTTTCACGTATATCTCAAACAGATAAAAAAAAAGAGGCCGTTGAAAACAGGCGGCCCCTTAAAAGTCATTATTTATTATTGATCAGTATTTTGTCTGTTTGTAACCTATAACTATTTCATTTCCGGAAATCTTCCCGGTGTCCACGGAGCTTCATATTGTTCCATTTCAGTTTCGATCTGCTCAACCTCTGAATAAATTTGCTTAATCTGATCGAGGATTTCAGGAAGTTCTTCAACAATGATGTTATACTGATCGAGCTGGGTTTGTGTAGGATCAGAGGTAGATCCCCAGTGTGAATAAGCGATTATTCCATACCGGTAACTTAAAGGTACCTGCTGTGGAGGTATTTCTTCCCAGCTTGCTTTAGCTTCAGCACCATCGATCCTGAAACGGATATCCTCCAGTTTTTCGGCTGTTTTTCTGGCTCTGTCAGCCAGCGATTTTGGTGCTTTCGGGGTATTATGGATGGCCTGGCGGATATGTGCAACTTTCTTAATCAGGTCATCAAGATAATTATCTGCACCCCTGATTTTTCTGCCCAACTCGGCCACTTTGTCTTGATAGTCCACCAGATTTTCCCGGTTCACCGGAAGTGTGGAATTGTACAATGGGACTACATTAAATTCAATCGGGCCGGATAGTTCAGTAATCTCACCATCATGATCCAGTGCAAGCGATACAGCATATTTGCCCGGCATCACCAACATGCCCGAATTCCCGTCACTTTTAGGATTGAACTCATCACCATTGAGCCTCAACGGGTTTTTTCCCTGGTAACGTAAATCCCAGTTAACACGTTTTATTCCGGTTGATGGGCTTTCGTATAGTTTACGGACTACCTCACCGTTTTCATCCGTTATTGTAAATATCAGAATCGGGGAAATCTCTTTTTCTTCTTCCCTGAGTTC
>CAYNDN010000793.1:0-2196 GCA_964395075.1 uncultured Lentimicrobiaceae bacterium
CCCACGACCCCTGGAACCACAATCCAGTGCTCTAACCAACTGAGCTACATTCACCGTTTTATTAAAGAACAATCCTTTCTGAAAAAGGGAGTGCAAAATTAATACATTTTGGTTTTAATAATCATATCCTCACTTATTTTTTTTATCAAACTACGGAAAAAATAACATTCACCATCTCAATCAAATTCTAATTTTGCGGACCAAATCAAAAACACATAAAATTTATACAAAAATGGCAGACATTATAGATTATCAAATTCATGGCGACGACATGCAGATCGTTGAAATTGAACTGGACCCGCAAGAAGGCGTTCGTGCTGAGGTGGGTGCAATGATGTATATGGAAGATGGCATAGAAATGCAAACTTCAGCAGGTGGCGGACTATTTAAAGGGTTTAAACGCATGCTTACGGGAGATGGTTTTTTTATTTCCACATTCATGAATAATGGCCGGGGAAAACAGCATGTAGCTTTTGGTGCACCCTATCCCGGTAAAATTATCCCGGTAGAACTCAACGAATTTGGCGGAGAATTTCTTTGCCAGAAAGACGGGTTTCTTTGTGCAGCAAACGGAATCGACATCGATATAGCCTTTACCAAACGCATTGGTGCAGGATTATTTGGTGGCGAAGGATTTATATTGCAAAGGCTCAGCGGAAACGGCCGGGCATTTATCCACGCCGGGGGAACGATCATTAGAAAAGAATTGCAGCAAGGAGAAAAACTGCGGGTTGACACCGGTTGCCTTGTGGCTTTCGAGCCATCGGTTGATTACGACATCAAATTTGTTGGCGGATTCAAAAATGCTCTTTTTGGTGGTGAAGGACTTTTCCTGGCGCATTTGCAGGGTTCCGGCCTGGTTTACCTGCAAAGTCTGCCTTTCTCACGACTTGCCGACAGGATTATGGCAGCTGCCAAATGGCAGAATCGTGGTGAAAGTAAAGGTGCAGCCGGAATAGGTGGTGGATTACTTGGCGGCATTCTGAGTGGTGATAATAAGTTTTAGAATCTAAAATTGCTACAATCTGGTGTGGGCTTGTATCGCCCGCACCACCCTTTCAGGATGTGAAACTTTACTGAAAAATACAGATCCATTCCGTAAAAATCGTCAAAACCCATCAGCCCACCCAGATTATCTGTCCCTAAAGTGAAATAGTATAATCTTGCACTCAGGCCTATTCGCGGTTTCCTGAAATCATACATCGAAACAGGAATTGAAACTTCAAAAACATCTGTTGCATAACGCGGGCTGATCAGCACCTGACCAGGCCTTCTTATTTGAGCTTCAGTCAGATTCAACGGTACAACCACCAGGGTTGAAAAATGCCAGTTGCCGTAATAATTGTAATCGGCCTGCAAACTCACAGCACTTCCCAAACCAATTTTATACTTTTCAGCACCGGTACTTGCTGCGTTGGGATCACCATAAAAAACCGAACTGATCTGGCGCATAACATCATTGATATTCCTGTATTCGAGCGTATCTACTGAGCGCCATTCGGTGGGAAGAATGTCATATCTTTCTTCAATCACATTTTCATCAAAACTGATATTTCCGATGTCGAGTATCGAAACCCCGATTTTATACAATGGTTCATCATATCTGTACTGGCAGTAATTTTTATAAGTTCTGTTTACCGATACCGTTTTTTTGCGGGTGTAGGTAACCCCAATATCGATTGCATTTCCCCGTCCTTTAAAGGTCTTTCCGGAAATCGGATAATCATTGGTTTCATAATCGAAGGGTATGCTAAACCCAATGGTTGCATCGAGTTTTCTGATGTCGATTACCGAATCGTTAAGCACAGTATATTCAGCATTATACGAAACCATCTGTGCGCCGGCGTACCCCCATAAACGTCTGTAATTCATGCCAACGGACCAGTGATCAAAATGGGTTTCTTTGATATCCCAGGCATAAGAAAAACCGAGTTCCCACCAGGCTGCCGATGCAGCATTGAATTTATCATGATTTTGAGGTATGCCATGCAATGGCTTATATTCAAGTCCTTCAAACATCAATTCACCGAGGTAACCCGGTAAATCAGTTACGGATGTCATGGTTACAAGTCGCGAAAAAATTCCGAATGCATGCTGGCCGAGAGTAATCGAAAAGGCAGGCCCCATGATATCAGTTTGCTCGAATCCCCGCACAAAATCCAGGTTGGCCTTGTAATCGAATCCTTCACCGGGAAC
>CAYNDN010000794.1:0-2195 GCA_964395075.1 uncultured Lentimicrobiaceae bacterium
TCGCTTCGCTCTCGGGATTTCGCTTCGCTCAATTTGTTGTTTGTTGTTCGTTGTTCGTTGTTTGTTGTTTAAGGTTTGAGGTTTCATTCTCTGGGGCTTGGGGATCGGGATGACAGCATGAAAAAAAATGAAAATATTACTGCTATTCTGTTTGCAAATATTTTTTCAGCAGGTAATTTGCCCGGCTGCTATCAATGGTTTGATCAACATGTTGTAGTAAATAAACGGATTCAATAATCAAATGATCTTCAAGCGGAATCCCATCAAATATGGACTGCTCATGAACTTTAATCATCCAATCGGCTGAGTTTCGGATGCGGGTTAGGGTCATGTTCAGATCACGATCATCAATACCTTGCTTCAGGTTTTCCACTTTGCTGTAAACCTGCACCTGCACTACTTTTTTATATTTTGGATGATCGTTAATTTCGTGAGCATTGCGCAATACATTGTATGCTGAGTCTGTTTTTCCGATATTGTGGAGTGATGAACTCAGGTTGATCACGGCATCATTAAATTCAGGCGATATCCGCACCGCCTCACTGTAAAATTTTATGGCTGTTTCATAATCGCCCTGTTCCCCGGTTACCGTGCCCAAATTATTCAGCACATGCATGTGATAGGGGTTGGCCTGGTAAGCAGCTCTAAAATCATGCAAAGCCTTTTCCCTTTGTCCCAGGTTATACCACGCCAATCCGCTGTACCACCGCAATGGCGTAGCCGTTGGATCTAAGCGGGTAAAAAAATCATCGGCCAATTCAACTTCTTCAATCACCTTTTGCCACTGATTGCTCTCACGGTATTGCAACGCATTGCGCAGATGTTTTTCACTTTCAAATTTCCTTATTCCCGTATAACCTATTACCCCAGAAAAAACAACAGTAAGAACTAAAACACTGTGCAGTCCAGACTTAGCAAATTCCCTTTTGGGCCTGCAAACCTTGTGTTGTTCAGCGAGCGTAAAAGCAAAAACTATCATCAGGAGCAACGAAGGTACGGGCCGTTCGGAGGGGAAGCTCAATAATGCCACAATTCCATAGCTGATCATGAAAAAGAAAAGCGAAAGCGCAAAAATCCTTGTATCCTGAATATTGCTTTTACGGATAATCTGTATCTGGTAAAACAATACCATAAAAAAAAGCAATCCGTAAAAAACAAACGCAATGATCCCGTTTTCGGATAGCACCCACAAAAAATCGTTATGTGGCCTTTGGTAAATAATTTCTCCGGAGGACGAACGCATACCTGCTGTACCATAGTTGGGGAGATAAACCGGCCAGTTGGCTTCACCAATGCCTGTTAAAGGGCTTTCCTGAAACATTTCGAATGATTTTTCCCACAGATATATACGTTCGATGGCTGAACCAAACTTGTAGTTTTTCAATACATAAGTCTGTTTTTTAAAAGTCTCCGCCGATTCGAAACGTGAATAAACTGCCACTGAAACCAATACAATTAATGCAGCACCAAACGTATAAACACCTATCTGTTTAAAGTCCGGCCAGGAAATACAAAAGGATTTTCTGAAAGCAACAATCAACATTATACTAAAAGCAATAGCAACAATTAATGCCAACCAAACCGATTTCACAAGCAACAGGGTTATCATGATGAGCGAAACAGCCATCAGGAATATCGCAATGATTTTTATGATTCTGCCCAAACGATAAGCCGCCATTGCCAGAAAAGGGAGTGTAAGCAACAAAACCTGGGCAAACAAATTCCGGTGGGCAAACCATGAATTGATTAAATAAGATGATTCATGATTCAATGGCCCGGTAGTCACCACATCAATGGTTTGGGAAACTCCTTTTGCAAGCACAATTACAGCAAACAGCAGGAAAGTATAAAGAATAGTCCGTTTATTTTTTTCCTCATTATAAAAAGCCAGCGAAAACATCACAAACATCACAAAAAACAATGTGGTTCTCATGAACTTCCAGATACCTTCGCCGATGTTTACCGAAAGTATTACCGAAACAGCAGTGAGCAAAATATAACCAAGATAAATCCATGTGAGCGGATGGTTAATTACCCGTAAAACAATATTGCGTTGCACAACCCTGATCAACAGAAAAATACCAAAGAAAAACGTCGCTACCGAAAAATATACCATTCGGGGAACGAGCACAGGGTCTAATACAAGTTCCGTATAAATAAATGGGGTTATTAGTAAAAACAACCCCATAAACAGC
>CAYNDN010000795.1:0-2195 GCA_964395075.1 uncultured Lentimicrobiaceae bacterium
AAAGATCCAATGGCCGGTTTCAACTACATGCTGCCGGGACTGATGCTGGATATTTTTTACCTGGCCGGCGGCAACATGAGAAAGAAAGTGGTTTTCCTCGCTGTAGTTGCCGGAATGGCTTACATGACTGTTCCGCTGAGCAGGCTGATGATCTCACTTTCAACCGGCTACCAGTACGGTGCTTTTATTAAACACGGTTTCGTTACGCCATTCCTAACGTGGTTTGGATTCGGCCTGGCCGGCGGATTGTTGGGTACCGGTATTTCCAATATCTTTACAAAATTCCTGTCAAAGTTCTCTAACCAATGAAAGGCCCGGTTATCCATAATCAAAAGATATTTGCTTTACCGCGCCCTTCATTGCAGCGTGTAATAGATGATAAAAACAAAATCCTGAAAAATTTAAAAATCAGTAAAGTAAAATTTTTCAGGATTTTGAACGAGGGTGCAAATCATCATATAAGCCGCACCCTGAAGGGCGCGGCAACAGAATCCTTATTTCTTTAAAACATCTAATCAATCATGAATAATTTGAACAATACATTTTTTTTGCTCTTCGTTATGTTCGTTAAAACATATCGAAAGAAGCTACAAACTGTTGAAAATCTATTTAGGATTTCCGGCAATTTATTTTTAGCTCCGGTTCTTATCGCCTCAACCGCATTGATGTTTGCCGGATGCGAAAAAAAGGACAGCCCGGCTCAACCACCCTCCATTCAACTTCTGCAGGTATCCGGAAGTATCAGCAACGACACAACCATTGGTTTCGGGGAGCTGATGACTTTTACCATTAACGCCACCCACGGCAGCGACAACCTCACCAATCTGATCGCTTTCAGGAGTGGCACAGGACTGACCCAACAGCGGGTGCTGGATACGAGCATGAATACCCCTTCCTTTTCCGTGAACAAATCCTTTACCAAAAGCCCGGCCGATACCGAATACTGGACTATTGTGGTCAGGGATAAAAATCGACTGTCAGATTCTGTTTCGCTGGTGATTACCAGAGACACCACCACGGATTATGGCCCGGTGCGGCTGATCGAATCAGTGGTGATGAGTGCCCAGAATCTGGGAGCACTCGGAAGTTTCTTTTCGTTTCAAACCGGAGTTTACGATCTCAATGCAGCACTGCAACGGCAGGATGAAACCGAACTGCTATACTATTATTATGGTGAGGATGAAAACGTGATCGCTTCGCCGGGGGCCAACATCGAAAGCGGCGTTTTTGATGGCGACCTGGAAAACTGGACCACCCGGCTCACCACACGATTTACCGAAATTAGTCTGCCGGAAGAGGATTTTTATGCCATTGAAAACGACAGCCTGCTGGTGGCCATCTATCCGGAAGGCGGCGGCAAACGGAAGTCGAAAAACCTCTCGGCTGGAAAAACCTTCTCATTCAAAACCCAGGATGCAAAATTCGGCATATTCCGGGTGATCGAAGTAGTGGGGCAGGAAGCCGGCACCATCGAAATCGACATCAAAGTTCAGGACAAATAAAAGGTACGGAAAATGAAAAAATCTGAAATAAAGTTTTTATTGATCGCTGTCATTGGACTTATGTTTCAACAGGTTTTTTCGCAAACCCGGATATCGGGCAGTGTTACCAATGCAACAGCCGGCAGGCCGCTGGCAGGCGCAAACATGATCATCAGCGAATTGGATGCCGGCACCACCACCGACAGCAAAGGACGTTTCGCCATCAGAAACCTGGAACCCGGCAACTACACGCTTACGGTTTCATTTATGGGATATGCAAAGGATTCGGCGCAAATCACGCTTTCAGCATCTCAACAAATTGAGATCAATTTCAGCCTGAAACCATCGGACATCAAAATGCCGCCCACGGTGATTACCGCTACCCGAACCCGGAGACAAATCGATGACATCCCGGCAAGGATCGCCATGCTTGACGAAGCGCAGGTGGAAAACTATCCCGCAACAGATGTGGACGATGCCCTGCAAAGTATTTCCAATGTGTATGTGAACCGGAGTTGGGGCATTTTTTCAAAAAATACCAGTGTTACCATGCGTGGCCTTGACGGCACAGCCCGTACACTGGTGCTGCTCAACGGCGTCCCGCTCAACAAAGTCTCGGGCGGGCAGATACAATGGGCGCTCATTCGCCCCGAGGATGTGCAGCGCATCGAGGTGATCAAAGGCCCCGGATCGGCACTTTACGGCATGAATGCC
>CAYNDN010000796.1:0-2194 GCA_964395075.1 uncultured Lentimicrobiaceae bacterium
TGCTGCTTCTGCATTGGTCAGTGCCAGTTCATCAGCCATTTTGTTCAAATTCTCAACCGTAATATTTCTTGATTCGGAAATTGCAGTTACAATACTTCCCCAGATTTCATCAATTATGGCCTGCATTTGCTCGCGGTTTTCATCGCTCATTTTATCCAACATAAAGGGCTCAACAGCGCTTTTATATTTACCATGCCTGATGATCTGCATTTCTGCATCCAGCTTTTCGATGGTGCCTTTAAAAAACATCAGCTCTGCAAAAAGCCCCCTGAAATCCACGTAACCTTCCGGGTTCAGGTAAATATCATCAGCAGTGGTAGCCATATAATAGGAAGCCTGCGAATAGGAATCGCTATATGCCAGAATAAATTTTCCCGATTTTTTGAATTCCATGATTGCATTACGAACCTCCTCAATGGTAGCCATTCCCGCCTGGAGGCCGGTGAGGTCGAGATAAACTCCTGTAATGTTTGGGTCTCTTGATGCCTTGTCAAGGTTATTCAGTATATCATTTAAGCCAATTGATTTCGAAGGTTCCATGGTATTGAAATCGAAATCTGAAAACGGATCTTTGGAAGTCCGGTCGATGATGGGTGTGTTCAGCTCAATATGTAGCATGGTGTTTTCTGCTACGGCGGTTTCTTTGGCTTCCATCATATTTGCAAAAGAAGTTACCATACCGAGGAATACAAAAAATAAAATTACCGACATGATGAGCATCCCCAGCATGGAGGCAAACATAAATTTAAAAAAGTCTTTCATGATTTTTGACGTTGTTTAGGTTAATATTTAGTAGTATGCAAATATGGTAAATATTTCTCACCCGCTCTGCATACAGAAATCTTACAAAATATAAAATATGCAAAAGTTATTGATATACCCAAATTCCTGAATCATGGGATATGTGCATGAATTGTTAATATTTTCTCCACCGCGTTTCCCAGATAACAGGTGATTTTTCTCGTACTTTTGATGCCGTGAAACCGGCCAAAAACATGCATTGTTGTTATCTGCTTTTGGGAAGTAATCTTGGCAAAAAAAAAGATATCATGACCCAGGCACTATCAGCAATTGAATCAGAAATCGGTGCAATACAAAACAAATCAGGAATCTATACAACTGAACCATGGGGTTTCGATTCAAAAAACGAATTCCTGAATATGGTTGTCAGGGTTTCAACACAGCATTCGCCGGGTCAGGTCCTGGAAAATATCCATAAAATTGAATCCCGTTTTGGAAGGATTCGAAACACAGAACCTGGATATGTTTCCCGCACCCTCGATATCGACATTCTTTTTTACGATGATTTGATGCTGGAAACTGCCGGCCTGGTAATTCCCCACCCCCGGCTGCACGAAAGGCGGTTTGCGCTGGAGCCTCTGGCTGAAATTGCACAGGAAATGCTTCACCCTGTATTTCAAAAATCCATAGCTGAATTGCTTTGCGAATGTAAGGATGATCTGAAAGTTCAAAAAACCACATGAGAAATCAACCTACTGAAATGAGCATAACTGATTATAATTTTATTTCGATTGAAGGAAACATTGGTGCAGGCAAAACTACGCTGGCTACTCAAATAGCCGAAGATTACAATGCCAAGCTCATCCTTGAAACGTTTGAGGAAAACGCTTTTCTGGCCAAGTTTTACAAAGAGCCGGATAAATATGCGTTTCCGTTGGAATTATCGTTTCTGGCCGAGCGATACGAACAATTAAAACATCAGCTCACCAGCCGCGACCTGTTTAAAACATTTACGGTTTCTGATTATTTCATCAACAAATCTTTCATTTTTGCCCGGAAAAACCTGCCGGAGGATACCTTCGGGCTCTACAAAAAACTTTTCGAAATCATCAGTGAATCTTTGCCCAAACCTGATTTGCTTGTTTATCTGTATCAATCCATCGACAACCTGATGCGCAACATCCGCAATCGTGGCCGGGATTATGAGCGCGACATCAAACCCGAGTACCTCGAAAAGATCCAGGAAAGCTACCTCGATTTTATCCGTCAGAAATCCGGCATGCGCATCCTGATCATCGATACCAATAATCTTGATTTTGTGAGCAATGAAACCGATTACAAACAGATTACCAAAATCATTGCTGCAGAGTATTCAATCGGGGTTCACCGCATCACACCATAAATTTCATATTTTGCCGCCAGGTGCAACTGATTAAAAAATAATGGCTCTGAT
>CAYNDN010000797.1:0-2193 GCA_964395075.1 uncultured Lentimicrobiaceae bacterium
TTTCCCTTTAGGGATTGAGGGTAAAAACAAGAAAAATCAGTAGTTTGAAGGCTTTTTAGACCAGACTCATAACTGTTGAGTAATTTTGCAAAATGAATATGCAGGAATTTTTTGATAAAATTATTGAGTTGACAATGGATCGTGCAATTTTTCGCTATACGATACTTGCACTTGTCATCATAGGGTTATTTATTTTGGGCAGGCTGTTGCGCCGAATTATTAACGGTCTATCGAGACGGCAGCTCACGGAAAAGAATGAAATTTATGCAACTTTTCTCAAATCCTTAGCAGCCTCTATAACGGTAGTTCTTGTTACTGTTGGCTTTGCCATTGGATTGTACATACTTCAATTTCCTGAAGAATGGCTTGTGTTCATCGCCACTACAAGGAGCATCATCATCGTGATGGGTATCGGATATTTCATTTACCAGCTAGCCGAAGTACCCAGTGTGTGGTTTGAAAAGCAAGTGCAAAAGCATGATAAGAGTGTAAATAAAATGTTTGTGCCGGTCATCAAAAAAAGCATCCGGCTCACTGTGATTATCCTGGCCATCCTGCAGATCGCACAAATAATTGCAGATAAGCCCATGGCCACGATCATCGCGGGCCTTGGAATCGGATCGCTGGCCATTGCACTGGCCGCGCAGGACACGCTGAAGCATTTTATCGGTTCATTTGTAATTGCCGGCGACAAGCCCTTTGAGATTGGCGACCGAGTGGTGGTTGACGGCCATGACGGGCCGGTGGAGGCCATCGGGTTGCGAAGCACATCCATCAGAACGCTGGAGGGACACCTCGTTACCATTCCAAATGGTGAATTGGCCAACCGAACCATACAAAATATCGGTAAGCGGCCTTATATCCGCAGATTAGCCAATGTAACGGTTACCTATGACACCCCACCGGAAAAAATCCAGCAGGGCATCAACATCATTAAAAAAATTCTGGATAACCACGAGGGCATGAACGAAGAATTCCCGCCAAGAGTCTATTTCAGCGGCCTGAACAGCGACTCCTTAAACATCCTTGTGCTTTACTGGTACCATCCGCCGGATTACTGGAAATTTATGGATTTTTCGCAGCAAGTGAATTTTGAGATCATCAAACAATTCAACGAAGCAGGCATTGAATTCGCTTTCCCCACACAAACCGTTTATGTTGCCGGCGACAAAAATCGGCCACTGGATTTTGGGCTTTCGGAGCAGATGGAGCAGGAACAAAAAAAACTCAACAAAAATAAAAAGGGCTAAACCCCGGAGTTCTTTTCTTTTTTTAATTTCAAATCCACAGACTAAAGTCTGCGGGAATTCAAAGTCTGTGGGAATTCAACTTTTAAACACTTGAATTACCCGGTGCTTTAGCGTCGGGGTAGAAAGCAAAACCACAGTAACCCGGGGCTTTAGCCCAAACTTTTAAGGGCTAAAGCCCGGAGTTCTTTCTCTTTTGTAATAATTTCAATACCACGGACTGAAGTCCGCGGGAATTCAAAAAACACAAAAACATGCCAAGTACAAAAGTCTGGGTCCACTTTGTGTGGTCAACCAAAAAGCGTAAACCGCTGATGACAAAAAACATCAGGCAGGATATTTTTAACCATATCCGCGAAAATGCCAAAACAAAAAAAATCTACATCGACTTTATCAATGGGCACAACGATCATGTGCATATTCTTGTTTCACTGGGCCCAAAACAGTCAACCTCAGAAGTTGCCCAACTCATCAAAGGTGAGTCATCGCACTGGATCAACAAGAACAAACTCACACGTGAGAAGTTCCAGTGGCAATCCCAATATTGGGGTATGTCGATAGGGCTGTCAGAAGTTAACCGCATTCGGGACTACATCAAAGGCCAGGAAGAACATCACCGAAAAAGAACTTTTAATGAAGAAGTAGATGAGTTCATCGAGAAATATGGATTGGAAAGGTTTGATGATGATTGATTATTTTAAAATCCACCCCCACAGGCTGAAGCCTGTGGCAATTCAAAGTCCGCAGTACTTCAAAGTCTGCAGGAAATCTTGAATTACCCGGCGCTTTAGCGTCGGGGTAAGAAAGCGAGCAACCATAGTAGTACGGGGCTTTAGCCCCAACAGTAAAAGGGCTAAAGCCCCGAGTTCTTTCTTTTTTAATTTTTTTAATCCACAGGCTGAAGCCTGTGGCAATTCAAAGTCCGCAGTACTTCAAAGTCTGCAGG
>CAYNDN010000798.1:0-2192 GCA_964395075.1 uncultured Lentimicrobiaceae bacterium
AAATTCGTTTAATTCCCCGAGGGATCGGGGCAGGCTGTTCAATTCGATGATGATAAAGAATATGCTTGCGGATTCGAGGGATTATTTTTCGGCCTCCGAAAATCTCATATTTTTTTTGCGTGATTCACGGAATTTTTGATCCCGGCATGCAGATTTTAATCCCTTTTGTTAATCGAATAACAGAAAAGTCCTATCATTGGAGCACGAAATTTTAAACAACATTTTTAATACACCAAAACTTAAAATTATGGCAAACGTATTTGATCAACAGGTTAATGATTTCATGGCAAAGGTAATTGCCAAAAACCCAAGCGAAGTTGAATTCCATCAGGCAGTGCATGAAGTTGTGGAATCACTGATCCCTTACATCGAAGAAAATCCACAGTACAAAGAAGCTAAGATACTTGAGCGCGTTGTTGAACCTGAAAGAGTTATTCTTTTCCGTGTTCCCTGGTTAGACGACAAAGGTGAAGTACATATCCAAAAAGGTTTCCGTATCGAGATGAACAGTGCCATTGGCCCATACAAAGGCGGCCTGCGTTTCCACCCGACCGTAAACCTCGGCATCCTCAAGTTTTTGGCCTTCGAACAGGTATTCAAAAACTCACTCACCACCTTGCCTATGGGCGGTGGTAAAGGTGGATCGGATTTCGATCCTAAAGGCAAGTCAGACAATGAAGTAATGAAATTCTGCCAAAGCTTCATGACAGAGCTTTCAAAGCACATCGGGCCAAACACTGACGTTCCTGCCGGTGATATTGGCGTAGGTGGCCGCGAAATCGGTTTCCTCTTTGGCCAGTACAAACGCCTCCGCAACGAATTTACAGGCGTTCTCACAGGTAAAGGCCGCGAATGGGGTGGCTCACTCATCCGTCCGGAAGCTACAGGTTATGGCGCAACTTATTTTGCTGAAGAAATGCTGAAAACACGTGGCGAAAGCCTCAAAGGAAAAACCGTAGCTATTTCAGGTTCAGGAAACGTTGCCCAGTTTGCTACTGAAAAAGTAACCGAAATGGGTGGTAAAGTTGTTACACTTTCTGATTCAAGTGGATTCATTTACGATGCTGCCGGAATTGACAAAGAAAAACTGGAATATGTAATGTGGCTCAAAAATGTGAAGCGCGGCCGTATTAAAGAATATGCTGAAAAATTTGATTGCGAATATCACGAAGGTATGCGCCCATGGGGTGTGAAATGTGATGTGGCTATGCCAAACGCTACCCAAAACGAGGTGAACGAAGACGAAGCCAAAACCCTCGTTGCCAACGGATGTTATGTTGTTTCAGAAGGTGCCAACATGCCTTCAACACCTGAAGCTGTTGAAGTATATCAAAATGCCGGTATCCTTTATGGTCCTGGTAAAGCTGCCAACGCTGGTGGTGTTGCCGTTTCAGGCCTTGAAATGTCACAAAACTCACTTCGCCTGTCATGGACACGTGAAGAAGTGGACGGAAGACTTCAGCAGATCATGAAAGACATCCACGCACAATGTGTGAAGTATGGAAAGAAAGAAGACGGAACCATCGACTATGTAGCAGGTGCCAACATCGGTGGCTTTGTTAAGGTTGCTGATGCAATGCTTGCTCAGGGGTTAGTATAATCCGATGATAAAGCTTAATTTGATATAAGGTGTCCGATGTCTGAACTAAGATCTGAGATCTGACATCAAACATCGGATATCTGACATCGAAGCACGATATTTTTCGAGAATCCATTTGGCCACTCTGTTTTGGGGTGGCCTTTTTTTGGAAATAAGATGTCCGATGTGTGATGATTGATCTGTGATATAAAAAGATCAAATATCTAAATCTGAGATCGGACCTCTGATATCAATTTTCCTTTTATCTTTGAGTCAAAATCAGCTACCATGTACAACAAAATCATCACCAACATCAAACCTCTGGGATTTACCTGGGAAACCAGCGATCCCTTTCTTTTTTGTGTTCATCACCTGGATAAATACCCAAAGGGCAATGAAATAATGGGGCCTGCCGCATCGCTTGCCGGGCGAAACCTGGGACAGGACTTCACCGTGAAAGACGGCTGGCGCATGTATCACGGAGAAAAGGTTCCGGGCTTTCCGGCCCACCCTCATCGCGGCTTTGAAACCGTGACTGTGGTTTTGGAGGGTTTTGTGGATCATTCTGATTCGCACGGAGCTTCCGGACGATATGGTGATGGTGATGTGCAAT
>CAYNDN010000799.1:0-2190 GCA_964395075.1 uncultured Lentimicrobiaceae bacterium
AGATGCTTGAAAAATGGGACGCAAAAGCGAAAACCAGATTTAACACCCCAGCTGCCAGGTCTTTCGGTCCTCTGATGCTTATACCTATCTGTAATCGAAATGTAAAAGGCACAATTTGGGTTAGTAAATACCACCTATTTAGACGGAGTAAAAATTAAAGTATTTGACTATTTGAATATGTAAGGCAATTGAATTTGTCATATTTTTGCCATTTAGGTAATCGGATACTCAAATACAATTCATGTCAATTCTCTTTGTACTCATCATTATTAGCCTTTTCCTTGCAGCAGGATTTTTGTTTGCCTTTTTCTGGGCTACCAAAGACGGGCAGTTTGACGACGATTACACACCTTCAGTACGTATTCTTTTCGATGATGAGCTTACCGAACCACACGAAACACCCACAGAAACCATTGATAAAACCAACCACAAACTGAAAGATACTGATACGAAAAATAACTCTCACAAAAATGATTAACAATGGAGCATGAAAAGTTTTATTACGACAACAAAATTGTAAAGTACTTCGCTTATGCAACGCTGCTGTGGGGCATAGTAGGTTTTTTGGTTGGCGTGGTGATTGCATTACAGCTTGCGTTTCCGGCTTTAAACCTCGGTATTGAATATACCTCGTTTGGCAGGTTGCGACCGTTGCACACCAATGCAGCAATTTTTGCATTTGTGGGAAACGCCATTTTCACCGGCGTTTACTACTCAATGCAGCGATTGCTTAAAACCAGGATGTTCAACGACAAGCTGAGTTGGATTCATTTCTGGGGCTGGCAATTGATCATCGTAGCTGCTGCAGTAACATTGATTCTGGGTTTCACCACCTCAAAAGAATATGCAGAACTTGAATGGCCAATAGATATTGCCATTACACTTATTTGGGTAGTATTTGGCTGGAACATGATCGGAACCATCCTCATCAGAAGGGTAAAGCACATGTATGTGGCCATCTGGTTTTATATCGCAACATTCGTAACGGTTGCGGTATTACATGTGGTAAACTCATTCGAAATCCCGGTTTCGATGTGGAAGAGCTACTCACTTTTTGCAGGCGTTCAGGATGCACTGGTGCAGTGGTGGTATGGCCACAATGCGGTGGCTTTCTTCCTCACCACACCTTATCTGGGGCTGATGTATTACTTCCTGCCTAAAGCTGCCAACCGCCCTGTTTATTCCTACAGGTTGTCGGTATTGCACTTCTGGTCGCTCATATTTCTTTATATCTGGGCAGGCCCTCACCACTTATTGTATCAGGCCTTGCCAGATTGGGCACAAACAATGGGTGTGATTTTTTCCATAATGCTTATTGCACCATCGTGGGGTGGTATGGTAAACGGATTGCTTACCTTGCGCAGTGTTTGGGATAAGGTTCGTGATTCTGCCATTTTGAAGTTTATGGTAGTAGCCGTAACCGGCTATGGTATGTCAACCCTGGAAGGTCCCGTACTGTCATTGAAAAATGTAAATGCCTTCAGTCACTTCACCGACTGGACCATTGCGCACGTTCACATTGGTGTTTTGGCCTGGAATGGTTTCTTTACTTTCGGACTTTTCTACTGGATGTTCCCAAAAATATTCAAAACAAAATTATTCTCAGAAAAACTGGCCAATTTGCACTTCTGGTTAGGTACGCTCGGTATCCTCTTTATTGCAGTTCCACTTTATTGGGCCATGATCACCCAAACGTTGATGTGGAAAGAATTTACAGCCGACGGATTCCTCGCTTACCCGAACTTCCTTGAAACGGTAACTCAGATAATGCCAATGTATTACACCAGGATATTCGGTGGTGTACTTTATTTGCTGGGTGCTATCATCATGGTTTATAACATCGTGAAAACAGTTAAAGGCGGTAACTTTGTTTCTGACGAAGAAGCATCAGCTCCTCCACTGGAAAAATCACCTTCCAAGCGTGTGTTTGGTGAAACTGTTCATTCATGGTTAGAAAGAAAGCCTGTACAATTCACAGTTTGGGCATTGATTGCCATATTGATTGGAGGTGCTGTGGAGATCATCCCCATGTACATGGTGAAATCAAATATTCCAACCATCGAAAGTGTTAAACCATACACAGCACTCGAATTGCAGGGACGCGATGTTTATATTTCAGAAGGATGTGTGGGATGTCACTCCCAAATGGTTCGTCCGTTCCGGTCAGAAACAGAGCGATATGGCGAATAT
>CAYNDN010000800.1:0-2190 GCA_964395075.1 uncultured Lentimicrobiaceae bacterium
TAATTCTTATGCTGGCTTAAAAGTTTTTGAAACCAAAGTAAGGCTATTGTTTTGAGGGCTCCGGTTCTTGGCAGGAATTTTTACTTTTGTGCAAAATTCTGCGTATGACACCAATTGTAGCCCCTTCCATTTTATCTGCCGATTTCGGCAACCTGCAATCCGATGTTGAAATGCTCAACCGCAGCCAGGCCGACTGGATTCACGTGGATGTGATGGATGGCGTCTTCGTCCCCAATATTTCCTTTGGCTTTCCGGTTTTGAAATATCTGAAAAAAGTGGCTACAAAACCACTGGATGTTCACCTGATGATTGTGCAGCCAGAGCACTATTTCGAGGCATTTAAAAAATCCGGGGCCGATGTTTTAACTATCCATCTGGAGGCCAGCACCCATTTGCACCGTAGCATCCAGGCCATTAAAGCACTGGGAATGAAGGCCGGTGTTTCATTAAATCCGCACACCAACGTTGACCTACTTGAAGACATCCTTCCGGAACTCGATCTGGTTTTGATTATGAGTGTAAATCCGGGTTATGGCGGACAAAAATTCATCGAAAACAGTTTCCGCAAAATTTCGAAATTAAGAAGTATGATCGAGGATGCAGGTTCCAAAACCATCATTGAAGTGGATGGGGGCGTGAATCTGAAAAATGCACCCCAACTTCTGGAAGCAGGGGCTAATGCACTGGTTGCAGGAAATACGGTGTTTGGTTCAGATAATCCGGAAGAAACCATCCGCCTGTTGAAATCCATAAATCCAACAGGTTAGATGTCTTTCAAAAAAATAACATTGATTGGATCGGGCAGGGTTGCCACGCAGCTTGGAAAACGACTGGCTGAAAATGGGAGATCCATTGCCCAGGTGTATAGTCGTAACCCGGATCATGCGAGGAAACTTGCCACAATGATCGGTGCGGAACCAATTTCAGATTTTCAAAATCTTGACCACAATGCTGACCTTTTTATTGTGTCGGTGGTTGATGATGCCATATCCGAAATTGCACAAAATCTGCACCTGCACCAAAAACCGGTTGTACATACTTCCGGCTCTGTCCACATCAATACACTCAAGGGATCTTCTGCGCAATTCGGTGTTTTTTATCCTTTGCAGACTTTTGCAAAAGATAAGGATGTGAATTTTTTGGATATCCCGATTTGTATTGAGGCCACTTCGAAGGGATTGGAATCTCAGCTTAAAATTTTGGCTCAGGAGATTTCTAATGATGTGAGGCTGATTAATTCCGGGCAGCGCATGCTGATACATATCGCCGCAGTTTTTGTGAACAACTTCACCAATTTTATGTATTTGATGGGTGAGGATATTTTGAAGGATGCCGGGGTTTCATTCGATATCCTCTTACCATTGATACGCGAAACAGCAGATAAAATAAAATCTATTCTACCTGATGCGGCACAAACCGGCCCTGCCCTGCGTGGCGATTTTAAGGTAATGGAAAAACATCTGAAAACCCTGGATAACCATCCGGAAAAAAAGGAGGTGTACAGGCAAATTAGCCATTATATTTCAGCACATTTCAGGTCACAGATTAAAAAAACAGACTACAAATCAACAATTTGAAAAATAGCTTATGGTTAAAAATTATAAAGAGCTGCTCAAAAATATTACAACACTCATGTTTGATTATGACGGTGTTTTCACTGATGGAAAAATATTGATCACCGAAAATGGCGAACAACTGCGCACAGCAAATGTAAAGGATGGCTATGCGCTGCAGTTTGCACGAAAAAACGGGTATCGTATTGTAGTGATTTCAGGAGGAACCTCAAATACAGTCGTCAGGCGGATGAACGGGTTGGGCATCATGGATGTTTTTATCAAGGTTGATCACAAAATTCATGTTTATAATGATTACATGAAAAAGTACGACCTCAGGCGCGAAGAGGTATTGTACATGGGTGATGATATCCCTGATCTGGAAATTATGAAAGCTGTTGGAGTGGCAGTTTGCCCTGCCGATGCAGCAGAGGAGATTAAAGCCATTTCCAATTACATTTCGCACATGAAAGGCGGTGATGGTTGTGTTCGCGACATTATCGAGCAGGTGATGAAAGTTCAGGGTAAATGGCTGAATAACCATGCGTATAAATGGTAAGATCGTTATTCGTTATTCGTTATTCGTTAATCGTTATTCGTTAATCGTTATTCGTTAATCGTTATTCGTTAATCGTTA
>CAYNDN010000801.1:0-1931 GCA_964395075.1 uncultured Lentimicrobiaceae bacterium
CATCCGGCCCAGGCAAAGATCAATGGCGACCGCACACTTTCTGTCTGGTCAGACGATGTACCAGCTCCCGCAGCAGTCCGCTATGCCTTTAAAAACTGTAGCAAGGGCACACTATACAACACAGCAGGATTACCGGCTTCATCGTTCCGGACAGATAGCTGGGACCCGCTTGAATAAAAAAAAGCCTGCAGATGCCAGACACCTACAGGCTACAAATATTTAGATAATTATCTATTCAATTACGAGATTATTAACCACTGAATAGGCACCACCTTCCCAGGCATTGTCTTCTGCAACCGTATATTCCCTGTAGCTGTCAACAACACCTTCAAGTATTACTGTTCCATTTTCAACGTTTATTTCTACCTGGTCCCGATCAACATATGGACTCCACCATAGCTCACTGGATACCCGTGCCTTGATGCGATCATCATTGGGAAGAATATCCGGTTCGGATGGGGGTGTGATATACAGGTCATAATAGGGATAGGGGCCATACCAGTAATATGCATAAGGATAGCTAACTTCAAGACTATTGACCACCTCATTTACTCCTTCATTGTTACTCGCAACCCATTCTGCTTCGCTCTTTTCCACAAAACTATCTACAGTTCCCGTAAGTGTTGCAACGCCATTATGAACAAATACGTTAATTCCCCATTCTTCAGTGATTGCATTTTGCCTGAGTGCTTCCCTGATATCTGCTTCAATTACAATATCCTCAACTTCAGGTGCTTTCACCTTAATCCTGTTGGTAACACCTATAACCCCGAATGTATTCTCTGCAAGCATTTCAGCTGCATTCTTTGCACTCAGGTTATGCACATCTCCACGAAGTGTAACCCATCCAAGATCTGCCTCTGCAGTGATATCAAACATATTGATCCGCGGATCATAAATTGCTGCATCATAGATTGCCTGTTCAATCTCGGCATCTGATACATCAGCATCTTTGAACTTGCGTAAATCTTCATCTTTCAACCACCATTGAACCTCCAGGTCAGAATTATCAACGGAACGTACTCCTGCCACATAACCTGTGTAGAGGGCATTGGTTTTCTCCGCAGCACTTCCTACAGATCCACTGAGACTTACATCACCATCATTCACGTCAATTTGTATCAGTCCGTCATCTATCTTCTCGTTCCACTTTAAAGCAGCCCTAATCTCGTTTTCGATCTCATAATCATTTCTCGATGCTTTATAATCAACATTGACCAAATTATCCAGTCCTTTAACTCCTTTAACGGATTTAGCAACATCCGCTGCAAGTTGTTTTTCCTGGTAGGAATTAACAGTGCCGGAAAGTGTAACAAAATTATCTTCAACACTGACCAATAATTCATAAAGATCTGTTGCTGGATCATTAAGCAAGGCCGACCTCACTTGGTTCTCAACATCTTCATCACTTAAACTCACAGGAGGATCAACCTCAATGCGGTTGGAAACTGATCTTACTCCTTTAACAAGTTCTGCAATGCTGGTGGCTCGTTCCTTGGCTTTGATATTGTTAACCTCTCCTGTCAGTTCAACAATACCATTGTTAACCACAACATCAACTTTGTTTGTGTTAACTGCATGGTCGAAGAAGTATTGGTCTTCAATTGCATCAACTATATCCGCATCGTCAAGTTTTGTTTGTCCCTCTACCAGCACAAAACCAGTAAAAAGCATGGTCATAAGTAAAGCTAATCGTTTCATAATCATTTGTTTTTTAAGTTTAACCATATAATTTTTCAATTTTAGTAGCCATAATGAAATCCTTTCCCGATAGTCCATCTATATTTTGGGCAGCGAGCTCCACCTGAACTTTACAAACAGTGATGCAAACAACAGGATAATGCATCTCCTGCTCTGCCAATAGCTCAATCTCCTTCAGAAAGACAATCCCTCGTCTGAAATCACTAAATTGAAAATCCTTGACTAGTCGT
>CAYNDN010000801.1:1941-2187 GCA_964395075.1 uncultured Lentimicrobiaceae bacterium
CCGCCATTCATCCAATAACAAATTCATACACTTCTGAATCTGATTTTTTTCCTGAATTTTACTTTCGGTTAAAAATGGTTCACAATGCATTTCATTTAATTCTGTCTCTAACATCTTTTTTTATACTATGGAATTCTGTGCCAAAAAACGATTGTTGCTTTTAAAGCCCATGTGTCAAGGTAAACAAAGGTTTAAAGGAAATAACATGTTTCGGGGAAACTTGAACAAAATGTATACTTAACTCTA
>CAYNDN010000802.1:0-2184 GCA_964395075.1 uncultured Lentimicrobiaceae bacterium
GAACCGATGGCATAAATAGAGCACTCAATGAGCAGTTCGATTTGATAATTCTTGATATTATGCTTCCCGGCCTGGATGGCATCGAAATATTAAGGCAATTGCGTGCCGAAAAAACACCAACTCCGGTGCTTATGCTTACCGCAAAATCAGAAGAGATCGATAAGGTGCTTGGCCTCGAAACCGGTGCCGACGATTACATGTCCAAACCATTTAGCGTTCGCGAATTTATCGCCAGGGTGAAGGCCATTTTCAGAAGATCGAAATTGAATGATGATGCGGAGGATGGGGGAAAATCTGAAGTGCTGGAGTTTGATAACCTTTCCATTGATTTACAAAAACGCAAGGTAAGTCTGGATGATGCAAAAGTGGAACTTACACCCAAGGAATACGAAATGCTTTTGCTTATGGCGCAAAAACCCGGCCGGATTTTCAGCCGCAACGACTTACTGAATCAGGTTTGGGGCTACAATTACGAAGGGTATGAACACACCGTAAACTCGCATATCAACCGGCTACGCAACAAAATTGAGAAAGACCCCAATGAGCCGAAGTTCATCCTCACAAGCTGGGGCGTGGGTTACAAATTCAACGACGAAATTTAAACAGATTCTGCAATAATTTTTTAAGGATAGTAAAATGAAAATTAAAATATTCAATAGTTTATTTTGGAAAATATCAGGAATCTTTTTGCTGATGATGGTGGTGCTGGCACTGATTTTTGTGCGTATCTCCATCAACCTTTCTGAAGAATACCACATGGAAGCCCAGCAAAAAATAAACAGAGATGTTGCCAAAGGCGCACTGAAAGAGGTGAATCCGTTTTTTATTGATGGCGAGGTAAACGAAGAAGCATTGCACACCATCATGCACTCTATGATGGCGGTAAATCCAAGTATTGAGGTTTATCTGCTTGATCCTGATGGAAAGATTTTAACCTACGTGGTGCCTTACAAAGAGGTAAAATCAACTGAAGTTTCTCTTGAACCCATCCGGCACTTTATTGATGGTGACCAGGAGGAATACGTAAAAGGCGATGACCCGAGGAACCCTGGTGAGCAGAAAGCTTTTACCACCGCGCCCATCGTGGAAAACGGCCAGATGATGGGTTACCTCTACATTATTTTGGCCAGTAAGGAATACACCGGTGCCATGGCTGCACTTCAAAACAGTTATATCCTCGGACTGGGAATGCGCACTATGATCGTTGCGTTTTTGTTTACAACTATTCTGGGATTATTCTCCATCGCCTTCATCACCCGTAACATCAATCGCATTGTAGCTGCTGTTAAGAAATTCCGGGAAGGGGAACTGGATGCCAGGATTCCTGTAAAATCCAAAGGCGAGTTGGCCATGATGTCAGAAACATTTAACAGTATGGCTGAAAAAATCCAGAAAAACATCGAAGAGCTCAAAAGTGTTGAAAAGCTTCGCCGTGAGCTGATTGCCAATGTTTCGCACGACCTGCGCAGTCCGATAGCATCCATACAGGGATTCACCGAAACCATCCTGTTGAAAAAGGACAGCTTGTCTGATGAGCAATTTACAAAGTATCTGAAGATAATCTCACAAAACACCATAAACCTGAGTAAGTTAGTTAACGATTTGTTTGAACTTTCAAAACTGGAAGCCAACCCGGAACAAATGCAGCCCGAACCACTTCAGATTGCCGAGCTGGTGCAGGATGTAGCTGATAAATTCCGCATCATCGCCAAGGAAAGGAACATCAGTATCAATACCATTTTCTCCAAAAACCTGCCTATGGTTTATGCCGATATTCAGATGACCGACCGTGTTTTCCAGAATATCATCGACAATGCCATTAAATACTGCAACCAGGGTGATGTGGTAAGCATCGAACTGGAAATGAAAACCAAAGAGGTGCTGGTGCGGATTAAAGACACCGGAACCGGTATTGCCCAGGAGGACTTACCCTATATTTTCGACAGGTATTACAAAAAGACCAAAAACAAAGCCAACAGCACCGGTTTGGGACTGGCCATTGTGAAGAAGATTCTCGACTTGCATCAAACCACAATCAGGGTATTTAGCGAGGTGAACCGGGGAACAACATTTGAATTTGGATTGCCGGTTTATCAGTCGGCATAAATATCACCATTTATTAAAATTCAAGCTCACCCTGCGGTGGGCTTTTTTTATCTAACCAACAAAACCAGATTTTCCCGA
>CAYNDN010000803.1:0-902 GCA_964395075.1 uncultured Lentimicrobiaceae bacterium
AAAAGGCGCCTGCCTGATCAATGCTTCACGGGGTGATGTTGTTGATTATCAGTTGCTTGCAAAATACCTGGAAAACAAACACATTGCCGGCGCTGCCGCGGATGTTTTTCCGGATGAACCGGCCTCGGCCGATGTTCCCTTTAAAAATGAACTGCAACAATTTGAGAATGTCATACTAACTCCCCACATTGGCGGAAGCACGCAGGAAGCCCAGGAAAACATCGGCCTTGAAGTTTCAGAAAAGCTCGTTAAATACAGCAATACCGGGGCAACCATTGGCGCTACCAATTTTGTTCAGGTAGCCCTCCGGGAAACCGAAGCAGCTCAGCGTTTTTTGCATATTCACCACAACAAACCTGGCACGTTGCGCGAAATTAACTATCTTTTTACTTCAAAGGGCATAAACATTGCAGCTGAATTTTTACAAACCGATGGAGATATTGGTTATGTAATAATTGACACCGAAAGTGAATTGAGCAGAAAAATCCTGGATGAATTAAAAAAGGTGCCCAATACCATTAAGGCAAGAATGTTATACTAATTTGAAAATAACAAACTTTTTTTGAACATTCTTTCCCTCTGTGAGGTTATGAATTATTAATAATTAACAATTTTTAAGGTTTTTATCAGCAACTAATTAAAAGGTTCATATCTCTTTTTTTATTACTTTTGTCTTACTTAAAACTTATTAATTATGGAAATAATCAAAACTTTCCCTGGAGAAGATGAGTTTTCCTTAATTGACGGCTTGAAAAAGGAGTTGTATTCCCCAAAAGTCCTTTCAAAAATTGCTGATGATTATAACCATGACTTTTTGAAAGAAGTATATATTTTAACTGAAAACAGCAATCCGCTTGCTACTGTTGCCCTGTACAAAAACGAACAAATGAATTACGGTGGGT
>CAYNDN010000803.1:912-2184 GCA_964395075.1 uncultured Lentimicrobiaceae bacterium
ACGATTGTGGAACCCTGGGCAATTATGAAAGCGTAAACAACCCGGAAGTAAGCAAAATGTTGCTCGATCATGCCATCTTGCAGGCCAAAGTGCATGGTGTGAATTTTCTTATTGGTCCCATGAACGGTTCTACCTGGGACGATTACCGTTTTTGCGAAGAAGGGAACCAAACCAATTTTCTTTTTGAACCACACAACCCAAAATATTACGAAGATCATTTTACCACTGTTGGCTTTCACCCTATATCAGAATATGTTACCAACATTGATAAAAACATGAATTACGACAGGTTCAAGCAATTGTGGGTGGCTCTTGTGGAAGACAGGAAGTCGGATGAGAATCCATGCACTCAATCAGTAATCACCAACGGAATTAGTGATGATTTGTCTGCTGCTCTGCTTGCACTTGCGGATGGAGACAGTCACTACTTTGATGATATTCAGGCAGACCTGCCTGCATATACGCTTAACAAATGAGTGACTCTGGCTCTGTTGATGGACTTGCCTGCTCGGACGCGGTTCATCGCAGGGCCAAAGTCGGATTCGCAGTTCTACTTAGAATTAAGCTGAACCTTCCCAAGGAGTATTCTCTAAGCATACCAGATGACGAGTCGTTCGTGATCGGCGCGTTGACTCAGCACGGCAACCATTTAAACGCTCACACGATTGAGCAGACACACAGATTGTTTTATGCTGGCCTGCCTGTTGGGCACCCATCTAATAAAGAATCTTCACGATGATCCTGATTATCACCAGGCAAAGAAGATCATTGAGGCCACTATACGGACCTTAGATGAAATGCTTTACATCGACACGAAGAAGAAAGTCCAAATGCCCAGTAAAACATCCGAATTGCTCAAGAGGCTGATGCTCCAGCAGCATCAGGGCAATGATGATCACGGCATATGGATTAACGGCCTCTACATGGCCTACCATTGTTCAATCGCAACCTACAAGCAGATGTCATAATCTGGATGGTGGGGCCTGATCGAAACCCATCAGTGATTTTAACCCGGATAAATCCAGGCCACTTCTCAATGATATTTCCTATATCCTCCCCATGGCTTTAAGGGTTTCGAGGATTTGGGTGATGTGTTGTTTGCGTTTGGGGGTGGTGCGGCCGGTGAGGCGGGGGGTGATTTTTTCGACGTCGGGGCCGGTTTCGGGGAGGAGGGTTTCGATGAGGGCGACTTGATCCTTTAATTCCTCCGGCCAGGGAAGCAGGGCGGCTTTTTCTGTTTTTTTCCTGCGGTCGTCGGTGCCGGTGACGCCT
>CAYNDN010000804.1:0-2182 GCA_964395075.1 uncultured Lentimicrobiaceae bacterium
CTTCAAGCGTACTGTTTTCAAAAAAGGGATATGTTCCCGGTTGGTTTACCTCTCCGGCTATGGCAAATTCATACTCCTCTCTCAGATCGAAAATGGAAGATACGGATACAGTATCATCCTTTTTCAATTGGATGGATGGTTTCTGTTCATTCATCAGGTCCTTTAAACTCACAGGAATTATTTCTAGGGCAAGGTCATCTCCCGTACGATAGATAAGGGCCCTTGGCAGAAAGGCATCCTCTCTTAATCCTTCAGCTTTCTCTATGAGCTCTGCCAGTGTCAATCCACCATTCAATGCATATTCCCCGGGACGAAAAACCGCCCCTTTGATATTGACCCTGTTTTCAAACCTCTGAAGGATTTGTGATATCGGAATTGAATCTCCATTAATCGGATTAAAAGCATTGATCTCGTACTTGTTCAGGTCAACTATTTTTCTTTCTGTATCTGTTTTACGATAGACCGTTATTCTTTTTTGATACGCTTTGTCTGTAAAGCCTCCTGAAAACCCGATCAGGTCACTTAGCGTTTCATGATTCTTTAGCTCAAACAATCCCGGTCGCTTAACCTCTCCTGTGAGATCAACCCGGGTTTGGTATGGGTTCACCTTAATAATATCCTGATCCTGCAGACGTATATTGTTATCAAGTGTTCCTTTTAGAAGGAAATCATACATGTCCAACTTGGCAATCAACTTGTTATTCCTGATAAGATCAATATTCCTGAAGGAACCGGTAACGGATGGTCCCCCGGAAGCGTAGAGCGCATTGAATGCCGAGGCGAAGGCGCTGATGGTAAAGGTGCCGGGCAGGTTCACCTCACCGATCATGTGAACCGTGATGGTCCTTATATTGCCAAGTGACACTTCAGCGTAGGTATTTTTGTCCGGACCTGTAAGGCCGGAATAGATGCTTCTTAGGCGTTGAAGTATTCTTTCAGATGCTTTCTCTATGGTTAAGCCACTGACACTGATTGGCCCCAGGCTTTCTATGTATATGGTTCCCTCAGGAGATACCGGTAGTTTATAATTCTGTTGGGAGGCACCCCATACAGCAATAATCAGCTCGTCACCCGGACCAATCTGGTAATCGGGCGGAGTAGGAATATTCAGAGCAGGTTCAAAAGTCAGGTATTTATTTCTGAAGAGTTCATAACCAAAAATACGACTAGCAATCTCTGCATGTTCTTCAGCATCTTCTGATACACTGATCGCTGAAAAAATATCCTGCTCTATCGGGAAAGCATTTAAATCCCGGCTCCGGCTTACATATTCGTTGTTTGTCTGCACGTTTGTCAAAGAATTCAATCGGCCCTCCAGTTTTTGTAGTTCATTTGGCGACATTCCCCTTGATAATGCTGCCGTTTTCATCTGAGACTCTGTCATGCCACTTTGCTCTGCCCGCTGCATTATCTGTTGAATCTGGCTATCGCTTAGCTCATCGACCTTAATCTTTGACAGATCGATATTGCCCAAATCAACCTGTCCGAAAAGACAAGAGGCACTGATAAAAAACGTTAAACTGAAAATAAGAATTCTGGATATCATGCTATCAGGTTTTAAAATTCGCTCGAAATTACAATTTTTTTTTTGGAAGATACGTTAGTATAACATCGGCTTTGGAAAACATTTTTTTTAAATTTGCGTGCTTTTGGAATTATGGCCACACATTTATGATTATGCAAACATATTACTCATGGAATGCAGTCTTTTTCATGAAAGACAATATAATTACTAACAGTAGAATTGGTTAATTTATTGAGTATAGTTTGTAATATTTTGATAAAAAGTAGTAATTTCATTTTATTGGTACAATTATTGATTTAGTAAGGGGAGGTTTTTTTGGATTGACAGAACGCAACTTTTTGTTTGTTTAATGCGTCATCTAATTGATTTTTTATTTATAGTGTAGTATAGAGAAATGTTTCAGATCCTATCATAACCGGATTTGCACCAACAATAAAAACTTTGATGAATGATTTTTTCAAGTAAAAATAGTCCACGGTGGCTGGTGTTTGTTTTGGATCTTTTCATATGTACTTTTTCTCTGTTAATGGCATATGTACTACGATTTAATTTTTCCGTCCCTCCCGAAGAAGTGCAGAGTTTCAAGTACATCATTCCACTCTACCTCCTGGTTCGTTCGTTGACGTTTCTGGTTGGAAAATCATACATGGGAATTGT
>CAYNDN010000805.1:0-1523 GCA_964395075.1 uncultured Lentimicrobiaceae bacterium
CATTTAATCCTATGTGGGATTTTTGAATAATCAATGATACATTCCTCGCCATCGCCAGGTATTGTTGTTGTAAATGCGCTGCCATCGGTAGTTACTGCAGTACCATTATCCTGGCAGCCAAAAATGGTGTAGTTGGTATTTGTAGCTCCCTGCCCAATTTTATAAATTTGCGTGATTGCAAGGTTATTGGTTATTTGCGGCCAGGTAGTACCTCCATCTGCTGTATAATAAACACCTCCATCGTTCCCCGCATACAAATAACCATTATGGGGCGACCATTCGTACCAATGCTGGTCGGCATGAACAGAAGCTGCACAGCTACCTGCACTAAATTCAGTTCCAATCCAATGGCTGACAATGGTCCAGGTAACACCGCCATCTGTACTTTTCCAGTTGTTAATACTCCCTACATAAACAATATCGGCATCGGAGGGATCCACTGTGATGCAAAGGTCATAAGTGGCCTGGCTTGCCGTACCACTGCCATCGCAGGCATAATCAAAAATATTTGGAAAGGTTGCTGACTGTAGAGAGAAATCCACTCCGCTGTTTGTGGAGCGGAGTAGTCCGGCAAAATTGTTATCAGATGACTTAATCTGCACAAGATAAACATAGTTTGAATTGGCTGCTGATACGCCAATGACCATGCGAGAACCAATTCCTGTGGTTGGGATTCCCGAAGTTATCTGAGTCCAGGAATCTCCGGTATCTGTCGATCGGTAAAATTCTGAAGGGGTCAGAATTTTTACGGCATACACAACAGTCGGGTCGCCCGGCTTAAATTTGATATCCTTAAAATTACCACTTGCCTTCAAACTCCAGGTAGAACCGCCATCGGTTGTTTTGTATATCCCGCCACTGGTTGCCGCCAAAATTGTGTTTGGGTCGGAGGGGTGCATTAGCATGACACCGACAGTAACATTTCCCATCGTGCTGTTCATCTGTGTCCAGGTTGAGCCACCATCAGTACTCTTGAAAACCCCCATTGGCAGTGCGTCACTGGCATCACGGTCGCCGCTGCCAATATATATGATACTGGGTGTGCTTGGGTGAACGAGAATGGAGGATACCCCAATAGTAGGGAGGTTGTTGCTCAGGTTTGTCCAGGAAGAACCGCCATCTGTGGTTTTCCAAAATCCACCGGAGGGCGAACCCACAAAAATGGTGTTCGCATCGCTTGGGTGAAAAGCAATAGCGTTGATCCTACCCATCCCTGTTGGCTGGCCGGTATTATTGCCCACATAAGCAGTGGGCCCTTGTATGGTCCAGCTCCCCGATGCTGACTTACCCACCTTTTGCATATATTTTTGGTATTCATCATATACATAGCCGGGGGCTTGCAGTTTGCCATCAGGTAATACGCGGGATTCATTAATGTATTCCCAGCGTTTAAATATTTTGTAGCCGTTGCCTTTGTAATCGGTACGATTTTCCCAATACTCGTAAAATAATTTTTGAACATCTGCAAGCCTGACTTCCGGATCCTGCATCATTAAAATCCAATCGCCCTTAGTGAAAGTTTC
>CAYNDN010000805.1:1533-2179 GCA_964395075.1 uncultured Lentimicrobiaceae bacterium
TTTCATCACCCACACCTTTCGGTTGTGAAAAAACCTGTCCTTCGTTTGTGGCTAACAACAACAAAATTACAATGCGTATAATCTGTAAATAGTATTTCATCCCTTAAAATTTTAGTAAAAAAAGAATTTATCAAACGGCTCACGAAATTACCTCAATCGGTTGATTCCAGCGATTATTCAATGCGGACAAAATGCGGACAATTGGGGTGGATTGCTTTAAATTTTTTGATCGGGCACGAGCTTTGGAATTCCTTTCCCGGAGCTTCAGGCGTAACGACAAGGTCAATACTTATGACATTATGTTAACTTATTGACAAAGGAAGTAGAATTCTTCTTTTAACTCTTCTGGAGCTCAAATTTTTCAGTCGTGATTACATACCTGTGTTTCAATTTTAGGGTGTGAAGGTAAAGAGAAATTTAAAATTTGGGATACAGGCTAATGCAACAGCTTAGTAGGTTTAAATGTATTCTTATCAGGCATCCGGATTATATTGCATTAATATAATCTTCCAATGAGTTATCCGCCGTCAATTTTAACTTTTTGCGGATGCGATATCTTGATTTTCTGATGGCCTCGTTGGTTACATTCATAATGGTGGCAATTTGATGGCTATTCAATTGCAATTTTAAGTATGCGCAAAATTTG
>CAYNDN010000806.1:0-2173 GCA_964395075.1 uncultured Lentimicrobiaceae bacterium
TGCAACAGCGCTGGGGCAACTGGTGTATTATTTCAGGTTTCCGCAATCCGGGACAGGCTCCTACAGCTATGAGCATCCCGATTATGGTACCATCTCGGCCAACTTCGCCGAAGCCGAATATGATTACAACCAGATGATGAATGCCCTGAATGCCCCAAATCCGGAAGTGGCTGAGTTGATCTTTCATCTTGGTGTGGCCTGCGATATGGTTTATGGGCCGCAAAGCTCAGGCATGTACAACCACAAAGCCGCATATGCCTTGCGGACATTCTTTAAATACTCCCCCGAAACCGAATATGTATATCGCGACAGCACCAGTATGGACTGGGACAGCCTGATGGTTGCTCATCTCGATCAAAAGATTCCGATGTACTACGCCGGCTGGTCGGTGCCTGATATTGTGGGACATGCCTTTATCGTGGACGGCTACCAGGAAGATCATTTCTATCATTTCAACTGGGGGTGGGGCGGCAGCTATGATGGCTATTTTTACACCGAACAACTAACACCGGGCGGCAACAATTTCAACCTGGCGCAGGAGCTCATCGTCAACGCGTTCCCGGATACTACATCCTATTCCTATCCTGATTTTTGTGGTGGTGATAACACGTTTACCTTCAAGGGAGGCACCATAACAGATGGAAGTTATCCGGTTTATAACTACCAAAACGATGCTGATTGCCAGTGGCTGATAGACCCCCAGAATGAAATGGACTCAGTGACCAGCATAAGTTTATCTTTCCAAAGGTTTGATCTGGAAAGCGAAATGGACTTCGTGCATGTTTATGATGGAGAAACCATCAACGCACCCTTACTTGGAAGCTACACAGGAAACGAAATCCCTGAAGGCATCACATCAACAGGGAACAAAATGCTGCTTACGTTTACATCCGACAACCAGAATACCGCTCCCGGCTTTTTCGCCACCTTCGAAAGCAACCAACCCACATGGTGCACCGGGACTACGGTTATGCTTGAGCAGGAAGTAGAATTTTCTGATGGAAGCCATTCGTTTTACTACAACAACAGTTCAACCTGCATGTGGCAAATTATGCCGATAAATGCAAGTTCGGTAACATTATATTTTAATAGTTTTGATACGGAGGCCGGCCGCGATCATGTGAAAATCTATGATTCGCAAACCATGGAATTGCTGGCCGATTACTCCGGATATTATCCGCCTGATTCACTTCCACCACCGGTAACATCTGAGAGTGGAAAGATATTTTTTCTTTTCCATACTGATGCCGCCGGAAGGGCACAGGGCTGGGAAGCCGGATACTATGCCAGTTTTGTAAACATCGATGAAGAATCCGGTAAAACCGATTTTATAGTTTTTCCAAATCCCGCAAACGATGTAATCCATATCTTCGGGATCGAATCATCAGAAAAAATTGAAATGATCAATACCTTCGGGAAAACAGTTAAATGCATTAAACCGCAATTCAATAATTCAGGAACCAGACAATTGAATGTGGCTGATATTCCATCCGGGATGTATATATTAAAAATCCAGACATCTTCTGAAATTGAAACCTCGAAGGTTCTCATTCAAAGATAAAAGCCACCTATAAAAAATCTAAAATGGCGCTATAAAAGTCTGATCTTTCGTTATTTTATTTTAGATTTGTCCGCTAATTAAAAACTCAAAAGATACTAACATGAACTACAGATTACTGATTGTTTCCATCCTTACAACCTTTACATTATCTACATTTGCCGGGAATTTTATCGAATTATCATCAGCAAAAAAAGTAGCAAAAAACGCTTATTTCGAAAGAAGTTTCCAAACCCAGCCGGTCGATTTCAATCTAATCTCCATTTCTGATATCAGGACCGCAATGGCCGGAAATGAAGCTGCTGCATATATATTTAACCTGGAAGAAGGCGGCTTTGTAATTATTTCCGCCGACGATGCCCTGCCTCCGGTTCTGGGCTATAGCCTCGATGGGTATTGCCCTCCGGAAGGAATCAATCTAAACTTTGACAGTTTTATGCAGGGATATGTTGACCAGGTTGAATATATCCGTGAAAACAATATTGAGGCCGAAGAAGATATCGCTGTATTGTGGAAGAAATACTCAACTGCCAATATCGAAGATTTATCTTTAAAAAGTGGAAATCGTGCTGTTTCAAAACTGATGTCAAATCTTTGGAACCAGGACAGCCCTTA
>CAYNDN010000807.1:0-2169 GCA_964395075.1 uncultured Lentimicrobiaceae bacterium
GGCAATCGGAGCGGTTGATGGCACTGAAATATCAATCATCGAATTTGAAAACAAAGTTCAGGAACGCATCGAAGCAACGAAAAATCAACGTCAGACCGATAAACTCGATCCACAAGATATTTTTCAAATCAGACAGGCAGTTTGGAACGAAATGGTTGAAGACATCCTGCTGGAGGAGGAATTAGAAGATTTAGGACTTACGGTAACTTCAGAAGAACTTTCTGATCAGATTCTGGGAGAAAACCCACACCAGTATGTGAAACAATCTTTTACAAACCCAAATACACAAACCTTCGATCCGGAGATGTTGCGCAATTTCCTTTCCAACCTCGACAATCAAAACCCGGATATGAAACGCAGGTATTTAAACCTGGAATCTCTCGTGAAAAGGGACCGCAAGCAAACCAAGTACAGAAACCTGATCACGAAAGCTTATTATGTTCCTGACCAATTTGCCAAACTCGATTATACACATAAAAATACATCTGCCGATATCAGATATGTTGCCGCCATGTTTACTGATATTGCAGATTCGTTGGTTGAGATTACTGACAGCGAACTTCAAAAGTATTATAATGAAAATCAATATCGTTACGAACAAGACGAAACCCGTGGCATCGATTATGTAATTTTCGAAGTCCAGCCATCGGACGAAGACCGCAAGCAAATCGCCAACACCGTTAATGGCCTTTACAATGAATTTAAGGAAATAAAAGATGTGGAAGTATTTGTGAATTCGGTTTCTGATGACGATTATGACAGCACTTTCAAAAAACAGTCAGTGCTTCCGGCGCGCATTGCCGAAGAAATGTTCACCTCAGAACCAGGTACTATGGTAGGTCCTTATATCGAAAATGAAACCTATCACATAGCAAAGCTGATAAAGCGCGAAGAACGCCCCGATTCATTAAAAATGAGCCAGATACTGGTTTCTTATGATGTTGCACCTGCTGCCCGTGGGTTAACCGACAGAACGCGCGAAGAAGCTGAACAGCTTATCGACAGCCTTGCTACCGTGCTCGAAAATGACCCCTCTAAATTTGAAGAAATTGCAGCCGGTTTTTCCGACTTCCCAAGTGCCGCCGAAGATAAGGGCGATATGGGTTGGGTGATTGACGGAACACCGGGCTTTGGCCCTTATTTCGATAATGGTATTGCGATGAAGACCGGTACCGTGGATAGAATAGAAACTACACTTGGATTCCATATTATAAAAGTAGATGAAAAAACCGAGCCCATCGAAAAAGCCCGTGTTGCGATGATTACCCGCGCCATTGAACCAAGCAACGAAACATTCCAGGAAAAATACCTCGAAGCCAGCATTTTTGCAGGTACCAATAATACATTCGAAAAATTTGATACAGCGGTTGCAAACCAGGGACTGAACAAACGTTCATCAGACAACCTTACCATGATGTCGAACAGGCTGGCCGGACTGCAAAATGCACGTCAGATCATCAGGTGGGCATTTTCACAAAATACCAGTCCCGGAGATGTTTCACCGGTTATTGAAGATGAAAAGAAATACGTTGTTGCCACATTAAAGCAAATTCATGAGGAAGGATTTACACCTTTTGAAGACGTGAAAGAGCAAATAAGGCCAATCGTTATAAACCAGAAAAAAGCCAAAATTCTGGAAGACCGTATTAACTTCTTTGGCACAATGGATCTATATGAGATTGCCGACAAGCTGGAACAAAGTGTTGATACTGCAACGATCAGCTTTAATTCAAGAAACCTTCCGGGCTTCGGTAGTGAGTACGAATTGATTGGTAAAATATTTACTTTGGAATCCGGTGTTAACTCAGGCCCGATTAAAGGTAATAATGCAGTGTTTGTTGTGATTGCAGATGAAATAAAACGTCCGGAAGATCAGGCAGATTACAGTGCCAATGTTGGTATTGTTGAACGGAAATTTACTTCGCAGTTTATGGGAAGTACCTACATCAATGCCTTAAAAGATAATGCAGATATTGAAGATAACCGGTTGTTGGTTTATTAGTAGTAGCCAAACAGCATGATAAAAAAAGGGCATCCGTTTGGATGCCCTTTTTTTTATTGAAGAATTCAAGAAAATATCTTTTGAATTCAGATATTCTGACCCATCGTTAAGAGGATTGTCGCAACTTTTAGATTTCTCCTTCGCTTCGCTCAGTCGAAATGACATTC
>CAYNDN010000808.1:0-692 GCA_964395075.1 uncultured Lentimicrobiaceae bacterium
TCAATTAATTAAGAGGCAAAATCCAGAAAAATGTTGTTTTAAATTTCCAAATTTTTCTGGATTTTGATTAAGTTATTGGTTGTTTATTGTTTAACCCCGCCATAAATGACCAGGGAAAAACATATTCCCACAAGTAAACCCTCCTCCTAAAGTTATTTTACTTGACAGATAGAGGTTAAGTTAATTCTGCATATTTAGAATCATTCATATTAGTGATAAATTCTCAAATCAACGCTTTTCATTAATTTTGAAGCCTACAAAAACCGAAAGGACTGTATGGAAAGATCAGCAATACTCGAACAACTGAAAAAACTTAAGAAAGATTTTGAGGGTGATATCTTTATGGACAATGCCTCACGTATTCATTATGCCACAGATGCTTCGGCCTACCGCGAGTTACCGTTGGCCATTGCCAGGCCAAAAAATAAAAATGATGTCCGAAAACTCGTTCTTTTTGCCGCTGAACACAAAGCACCGCTGATTCCCCGTGGGGCCGGAACTTCCCTTGCCGGACAGGTTGTTGGGGAAGGCATTGTGGTGGATATTTCCCGGTACATGAACCAAATCCTGGAAATCAACACCGCTGAAAAATGGGCATTGGTTGAGCCCGGAGTGGTGCTGGATGAATTGAATTTAGAAGCTGCAAAACATGGATTATTCTTTGGCCCGGAAACTTCCACTGCCAACCGCTG
>CAYNDN010000808.1:702-1319 GCA_964395075.1 uncultured Lentimicrobiaceae bacterium
TTGGAAACAATTCCTGTGGTGCACATTCATTGATATACGGCAGCACACGGGAACACACCCTTGAATTGGATGTAATCCTTAGTGATGGTTCTGAGGCTACTTTTGGCAATATCTCAAATGAGGAATTTGAGCACAAAAAACAGGGCAACACACTTGAGAGTAAAGTGTATCAAAACATAGCTGACATTTTACAGGTACAGGAAAACCAGCTGGAGATCAAAAATGATTTTCCTGACCCCAATGTTGAACGCAGAAATACAGGTTACGCCCTGGACCTGCTGGCTCAAGCCGAACCGTTTGATGAAAAAGGAGAGGCTTTTAATTTTTGCAAATTGCTGGCCGGATCGGAAGGCACACTGGCTTTTACCACAGCAATAAAACTAAACCTGGTCCCGCTCCCGCCAAAAATTAAGGGTTTGGTTTGTGTTCATTTTGATAAGCTGGAAGATGCTTTTCATGCCAACCTGATTGCACTCAAACATAAGCCGGGCGCAATTGAGCTGATGGATGATGTTATCCTGCAGCAAACCAAAGATAACCTGTCGCAAAATAAAAATCGCTTTTTCGTAAAAGGTGATCCCGCGGCTATTTTGATCATTGAGTTTGCCCGCGAAACC
>CAYNDN010000808.1:1329-2168 GCA_964395075.1 uncultured Lentimicrobiaceae bacterium
GCCGATGCCATGGAGCAGGAAATGCTTGAGGCTGGTTTCGGCTATCACTTCCCTCGTATTTTTGGTGATGATATTTTAAAAGTGTGGGCGCTGCGTAAAGCCGGATTAGGACTACTTTCCAATATCCCCGGCGATGCCAAGCCAGTTTCGTTGGTTGAAGACACCGCCGTAAATCCTGAGATAATACCACAATACATTGCTGAATTCAAGGAAATCCTCAAAAAATACAATCTCACAGCAGTTTATCATGCCCATATCGCTACAGGAGAATTGCACCTGCGGCCGGTTCTTGACCTTAAAAAAGAGCATGATGTTGAACTGTTTCACAAGGTTGCACTTGAAACCGCAAAGCTGGTCAAAAAATACAAAGGCTCCCTTAGCGGGGAACATGGTGATGGAAGGCTTCGTGGTGAATTTATCCCGTTGATGGTGGGCGAGCACAACTACCGACTGATGAAGGAAGTAAAACAGGCCTGGGATCCACACAACATTTTCAATCCGGGAAAAATTGCTGACACCCCTTCCATGAAAAGCAGCCTGAGGTACACGCCAGGAACAGAAACCCGGGAAATTGAAACCACCTTTGATTTTTCCAGGGATAAAGGTATGATGCGGGCTGTGGAAAAATGTAACGGCTCAGGAGATTGCCGAAAATCGGAGCTGATTGGCGGAACCATGTGCCCCAGCTATATGGCTACCCGGGATGAAAATACCACCACACGTGCCAGGGCGAATACACTGCGTGAATTCCTGACCAACTCTCCCAAGAAAAATCCATTCGACCACCAGGAAATTTATGATGTGATGGACCTCTGCCTATCCTGCAAAGGCTGCAAGTC
>CAYNDN010000809.1:0-2165 GCA_964395075.1 uncultured Lentimicrobiaceae bacterium
AACCGACCCGACCTATCTTTGCCGTTGTGGCCATTCAAAAAACAAACCTTTTTGCGATGGAATGCACAAGCAGATAGATTTTAAAGGATAGTAAAATCCTTAGTTTTTTAATTCATCAAACAATTTTGTGATATGGCCGAAAAAATGCTGTGGAAACCAGATCCCGAAAAAATGAAGCAATCCCGGATGTGGGAATTTATGCAACTTGCCACCAAAAAATATTCGCTTGAGAAAGCAGATTATGCAAGCCTGCATTCCTGGAGTGTGGAAAAACCCGATGAGTTTTGGAAAGAATTCTGGAATTTTTCAGGAATTACCCACAACACCGATTTTGAAAAAGTTGTGGATAATCTGCAAAAAATGCCGGGGGCCAAATGGTTTCAGGGTGCAAAGCTCAATTTTGCCGAGAATTTATTGAAATTCCGGGGTGATAAAACTGCCATAATTTTTCGGGGTGAAAATGGTGCCGACCGCAAATTAAGCCGGGATGAATTGTTTGAGGAGGTAAAAAGAATTGCTGATGGTTTAAAATCGCAGGGGGTAAAAAAAGGCGACCGGGTTGCAGGTTTCATGCCCAATATTCATGAGACGATAATTGCCATGCTTGCCACTGCATCTATCGGGGCAATCTGGTCTTCTTCTTCCCCCGACTTTGGAATTAAGGGTGTGCTCGACCGTTTTTCACAAATTGAACCCAAAGTTATCTTTTCCGCGGACGGGTATTTTTACAATGGAAAGCAATTCGATTCGCAGGAAAAATTAAAAGGTATTCTTGAAAAGCTGCCGACTGCAGAAAAAGTTGTTCTGGTCGATTTTTCAGGAAAACGGGATTTATCATTAATTGAAAATGCTGTTGCTTTCGAGGATTTTGGAAACCCGGAGGCAAGTAAGCTCGAATTTGAGCAATTGCCTTTCGATCATCCGCTTTATATTATGTACTCCTCGGGCACAACAGGCCTTCCCAAAAGTATTGTCCACTCAGCGGGTGGAACTTTGATCCAGCATTTAAAGGAGCTTCGTTTGCATTGTGACTTAAAGGAAGATGATACCATTTTTTATTTTACAACATGCGGTTGGATGATGTGGAACTGGGTGGTGAGCAGCCTCGCTGTTGGATCAACGCTGGTTTTATTCGATGGAAACCCATTTTATCCGGCTCCCGATGCACTGCTCAAAATGGCAGATGAACTTGGAATTACCATTTTCGGAACAAGTGCCAAATACATCGCTTCACTCGAAGATGCCGGCGTGAAACCAAAAGAGATTTCTGATTTCCCGAAACTCAAAGCCATCACCTCTACCGGCTCGCCGCTCACCAACGAAAGTTTTGAGTACGTCTATCGTGAGTGGAAACAGGATGTTCAGCTTTCGTCCATTGCCGGGGGAACCGATATCATTTCCTGTTTCATGCTGGGCAATCCAATTTTACCGGTTTATCTTGGAGAAATTCAATGCGCAGGTCTGGGTATGGATGTGGATTGTTTTGACGATATGGGCAAATCCATCCGAAGCGAAAAAGGGGAATTGGTGTGTAAAACTGCTTTCCCGTCCATGCCGGTTTATTTTTGGAACGATCCGGACGGGAAAAAATATCACAAGGCTTATTTTGAGGTGTATGATAACATCTGGCATCATGGTGATTACATTGTGATAAGCGATCATGGCGGTATTACCATGTATGGCCGCTCCGATGCAACACTCAACCCGGGAGGCGTTCGAATTGGCACTGCCGAAATATATAATGTGGTTGAAAACATGGAAGAGGTGGCTGACTCTGTCATCGTTGGTCAAAAAGTGGAAGGCGATGAACGTGTTGTACTTTTTGTGAAGCTTAATCCGGGCTTTTCTCTTGATGAAAACCTGGAAAAATTACTCAAATCAAATATCCGGAAAGGTTGCAGCCCACGTCATGTGCCCGCTATCATCAAAGAAGTTTCAGATGTTCCCTTCACTTTGAATGGTAAAAAAGTAGAAGTAGCAGTTAAAAAAATCATACACGGGGAGGATGTCCTCAACCGGGATGCTTTGAAAAATCCGGAATCTTTGGATCAGTTCCGGGGGATTTTGGGATAAACATAAGTGACCTTATAATAGCACCCTTTAATGACCGATATCGCATCACTGAATAAATTGTGAATTTTGGCTAATCTTTTTTTCGAGTGCTA
>CAYNDN010000810.1:0-2165 GCA_964395075.1 uncultured Lentimicrobiaceae bacterium
GTGGCGGTGGAGTTGCAGTATATAATGACAAAGCAACCATTGTGAATAGCTATAATATAGGAGAAGTTGTTGGCGATAAAGCTGGCGGACTTGTTGGAACAGCTCGTGGTGATGCAACGTGGTGGGGAACAATATCAAAATGTTACAATGCAGGATACGTTTCAGGCTGGTCAGCAGGCGGTTTGATAGCTGACGCTTTGAATACAGGAGTTTATGACTCTTTTTGGGATACTCAGGCAAGTAATCAAAATTCCACCAGTGGCGACGGTGTCGGAAAATTGACTTGGGAAATGAAACATAAACCCACTTATACCGATGCCGACTGGGACTTTGTGGGAGAAACCAACAACGGAACCAGCGACATCTGGGTTATGAACACCCACAACGATGGTTACCCCTGGCTCAGGTGGCAGGGCGAAACTATGACGACAGCCAACTGGTCCGGAGACGTTTCATCGGATTGGAATACCGTCGGAAACTGGTCAACCGCCAACTTGCCACATGCAACGGTGGATGTATCAATACCAGGTGGAAAATCTACCGATCCGGTAATTGATGGAACAGGCCAGGCCACCTGCAATAACCTCACCGTTGAAACAGGCGGTAGCCTCACCCTGCAGGATGGTGGATCACTCATCACTTATGGCAGCATCACCAACAACGGCAACATCAGCATGCATAAAGCCATTTCGGATGCACAATGGAACCTTATTTCAATGCCGGTTAGCGGCATTACAGCCGGCTCTTTCGAAGGCGACTATCTGCAATCCTGGAACGAAACCATATTTACCTGGGCAGACATCACCGATCCTGAAATGCCTTTGAACCCAGGTGCAGGCTATGCAATTTGGGCAACCGGCACTAAGTCGGACTACACCTATACGGGAACACCACTAACGGGAGATCAAACAGTGGGTGTTACTCTCAGCAATAACTTTCCCGAACCGGGTGAAGGCAACGACGGTGCAAACCTGATCGGAAACCCTTACCCGTCGTACATCGACTGGAGCGGACTGGATGATACCTGGGGAGCTGTTTATTACTGGGATCCCACAGCAAACGCCGGCATGGGCGATTACATTGAATGGGTAAACTTCATGGGAAGCGGCATGAGATATGTTCCGCCCATGAAGGGATTCTTTATCGTGGTTAACGAAAGCAATACCTCCGAAGGTCTGGGAACATTTGCCCTCACTAACCAAAACCGCTCACACAATGGTGCCAGAGGATTGTATAAAGCAAAAATCAATAGCGGCCTTGTGCTCATAGCTCATAGTGGTGAAAGTAGCGATGAACTTTATATTCGTTTTGATAATGATGCTTCACCAGGCTTCGACCTGCGCAATGATGCACTGAAGTTCTTTTCTGGAGCCGAAGAGGTGGCACAAATCTGCTCATTCGATGGAAACCATTGGCTGGCCATTGATGTGCGCCCCGAAACCCCAACCATCCAGCTCGGCTTTGCCAACGATGAGGCCGGCTTCTACAGCATCAGCCTCAAAGACATCGAAGGCATCAGTCAGGCCATCCTAGAAGACACCAAAACCAACATTTTCCACGACCTCACCCTGGGCGCTTACGAATTTACATGGGACATTAACGACGATGAAATGCGCTTTAAACTACATTTAAACGGAGTTGGCATCAACGAAACGACACACCATGAAAATGATATTTTGATTTCTGCCGCCAATGGGCAGATATTCATACAAAACAGTAACGGTGTAGAGACGCACGGTCGTGTGTCTATAACCGTTACCGATATTATGGGCAGAATTGTTTTACAACAGCAAATCCCCGCCGATGATTTGGTTTCCGTTCCGATAAATCTGACAACAGGCATTTACCTGGTAACGGTTCAAAATGAAAAAGAAATAAAAACGGAGAAGGTATTCATAAAATAATTGCAGCCGCACTCCCAACCCCTTTAGGGGAGGCTCCCATTCTGGAAAAAGGTGGCGGGGCGTTTTCTTTCAGGGAATCAAAGGGTGCGATATGGGAAAAAAATATAAAACGCCAACATTCATTGAAACAGATTCCTCACTTCGTTACCAATGACAACTTTTTATAACCACCCAACCTGGACAAGCCAAAACCAAAAAAGGAGACCTATTTTAAACATGTATCATGTTTTGGCTTATCCAGGTTGTCAAGCAAAATTTCTA
>CAYNDN010000811.1:0-2162 GCA_964395075.1 uncultured Lentimicrobiaceae bacterium
GAAGCTGAACTGCAGGTGTTTTCAAAAAAACGGCAATTACAATCGATGCCAGGATCCCGTATATAGCACCTTTTGACGTCGTTTTCTTCCAGAACAGGCCCATCAAAAATACCGCCAGTATCCCCGGACTAACCATACCTGTGTATTCCTGAATGTATTGGAAAACCTGGGGAACACTGTCCAGCTGCGGTGCCATAAGTACGCCTGCAATCAAAGCAACACCCGCTGAAATTCTGCCCATGTTAACGGTTTGTTTATCTGTTGCATCTTGTCTTATATACGGTATATAGATATCCATAGTAAATATCGTGGCTACAGAATTCAGCATCGAGGCCATTGACGAAACAATCGCTGCTGCAAGTGCTGCCACTACCAATCCTAAAAAGCCGGGTGTAAGAAATACCTTCATAAGCCACGGATAAGCATTATCATATTTAATACTTCCATCCGATCTGGTAAAGACATCTACAACACCAGGAATTCCAGCAGTACCTTCGGGCTGGTTAAACAGTACATATACAATGATACCGGGAATGACAACAATCAACGGAATGAGCAATTTCAAGAAACCGGCAAAGATAATACCTTTTTGTGACTCCTTTAGAGATTTTGCGGCCAGTGTCCGCTGAATGATATACTGATTAAATCCCCAGTAGTAAAGATTGGCCACCCACATTCCACCGATTAATACGGCAATGCCAGGCAGATTGCTAAATTCAGGATTTGATTGATCCAGAATCATAGTAAATTTTTCTCCTGCCACGTCATAAATATGCGCCAGGCCATTCAGGATACCACCTTCGGGTGTAACATTATACAGGCCTGCAAATGTGACTACAAAGCCGCCCAAAACAAGTAAACCAACTTGCAGTACATCGGTCCATGCCACAGCAGAAAGACCGCCATAGAGCGAATATGCAGCTGCAATCGCGGATAAGCCAATAAGCGCATATATCATGAGACTGCCGTCACCCGTACCCATAATGGTATCAAGAGCCAGAGCTCCCAAATAGAGTACCGTAGTAAGATTGACAAAAACAAACAACGCAATCCAGAAAACCGCCAGGATCGTTTTAAGGGTTTTATTAAACCTTTGCTCAACAAACTCTGGAATGGTAAATATTTTCTTTTCTATAAAAATTGGCAGAAAATATTTTCCAACAATAATCAGGGTAACCGCCGCCATCCACTCATAGGTAGCGATGGCAAGGCCGACTGCAAAGCCGGAGCCCGACATTCCAATTATTTGCTCAGCTGAAATATTTGCAGCAATCAGAGATGCGCCAATGGCCCACCATGGAAGCGATTTACCAGCCAAAAAATAATCTGTCGCGTTTTTCTGATGGCCTTCTTTTTCCCGCGAAACCCATAGGCCAAGAGCAACAATCACCAGGGCATAGGTACAAAATACAATGGTATCAATAGTGGAAAATTCCATAGATCAATAAATTATGTTTTGATAATGTTTAGCGGGATAAGTAGTTCATTAGTCAATTTGTGGAAAGTCGATAAATTGAGAGTGAATGATAAACACTGCCGGGTTCCAGGATCACTGACGGAAAGTTGTCCTGATTGGGAGAATCCGGAAAATGTTGGGGTTCCAGACAAAAAGCCGTTCTGTGTCCGTAAGGTTTACCTTCCTTGCCAACATCAGATCCATCCATGAAATTGCCACCATAGAACTGGATACCGGGTTCGGTTGTAAATATTTCCATTACTCTTCCTGATTGCGGATCAAATACTTTTGCAGCACGAGAAAGTCTATGTTCTTGTTGTTTGGTGAGCACAAAATTATGATCATATCCTTCTCCGTAATCAATCTGTTGATTCACATCGGTAAGATCTTCACCAATAGGTTTGATGCTGGTAAAATCAAACGGAGTACCATTTACAGAAGCTATCTCACCCGTAGGAATGAGATTAGAATCCACCGGAGTATAGCTATCAGCCTCAATTAATAATTCATGGTCATTTATAGTTCCACTTGCACTTCCAGCCAAGTTAAAGAATGCGTGATTGGTTAGGTTAAGCGGTGTAGCTTCATCTGTAGAAGCTGTATAATCTATTTTCAGTTCATTCTCATCTGTAAGAATATAGCGGACCTTTATATTGAGATTTCCGGGATAGCCCTCTTCTCCATCTTCAGAAAAATAAGTCAGTAC
>CAYNDN010000812.1:0-2160 GCA_964395075.1 uncultured Lentimicrobiaceae bacterium
ATTCGAATCCCGAGACCACCTCTGCCCATGAGCCTTCCTGATGATAAATGTTGCACACGGCATCTAAGTAATTGGTTTTATACGACCAGGCAAATTGTACTTTTGGATATCGGGTTGAAAATGTTTTTACGGCATTTCGGTAAGTATCCCTGATGGTTTTTTCTGAAAGCACAAACAACGGGGAGCCATGTTCTGCAATCAGATCGTAAACCTTTACACCATCGATTTGGGTTTTGGGGGAATTTTCCGGCTTGCTACCATATTTATTTGGCATGTCTGATTCCATTCTTTTGATCAGCGGCCTTTCATATCTTTGTTTTGTCATGTGGATTCGGTTAATCGTTATTGGTTATTCGTTATTGGTTATTGGTTATTCGTTATTGGTTATTGCCTTATCCTATGAAACTTTAAGTGCAGGAGGTGTTATTGGAGGAAATTTATTGGTTCTTTTTAGCTCATGCAGAAGATTCGAAGCTATCAAAACGGCACGTTTCTGTGTCTTCACATTTTAATCGGTTATTTGATTCGGCACGCCCACGCCAACTCCTCCTATAATTCACCAACTGTAGAGATTGTTTGAAAATCCTCCATATCCACAATCATGTCCCAGGCAAACCTAACGAACATTTTCCCAACCTTATACTCACCGAAAGGTTTTACCTGTTCACCAAGGGCAATCCTGACCAGTGCTTCGGGGATATTGTGCCCCACGCCCACCGAAAGATAAATCCAGGCAGGCATCCTGGGGTTTATCTCAAGCAAATAGAATTTGCCTTCCTTATCCTTCATTAATTCAAGTTCAAAGCCACCCTTCCATTTTGTCTGGCTGATGAAATGATGGGTAAGGTCGATCATCTTTTGATCTGAAATGGAAATGCCACCCCAGGCTTTGCCCTTTTCGGTGATATATTGCTTTCGCATAGGAATTGCCGAAATGGTGTTGCCCAAACCATCGCCAAGGCCGGTAATATTGTATTCCATGCCATGCACAAATTCCTGGATAATGATTGGAGTACCCCATTTTGCACTGATTTTATTGAAGTAGGTTTTGGCCTGGTCAATGTTATAAGCCACGTAAGCGTCGTAGTATCTACCCTTAACCAGCACCGGAAAATCAAAATCAGCCTCCAGGTTATAAACATCTCCGATATCATTGACGGGTTTGCTTTCCGGCACCAGGATATCATATTTCTCACCAAAGGCATTCAGGTTCACTTTTTGCCTTTCCTCAAACTGTTCCATTGTTGGCAGGCACATGTGAATGCCTTTTGCCCTCAATTCATCTTCGAACCTGATAAATGGATACAACTCCGAGTCAAAGTTCGGAATCAGCACATCGAGAGATTCCTTTTCATGAATATAGCTGAGCCTTTCGTAAACTGCGTCCATACCTGCTGAAGGATAGGGAAACTGGTAGGTTTTATCAACCAGGTCTTTCATGTAAATGCCTGGCTCCAGCGATTCATAAGCCAGCCCAATAATTCTCACATCAAAACTTTCGGCCTCTCTGAGTGCCCTGATAACGGCCACCCCCGGTCCCGGACTGTCGATGGCATTGAGGGCTGACACGGCTATGTTCAATTTTCGTTTACTCATGATCAATCAGTGAAAAACTACGGAGCAAACCGATAAAATCTTCGGTGTCTTTTTCCAGTGTGTTTTTATCAATATCGTAGGATGTTTGAAGCTCACCAGTAATTTCCGTAACATTTTTCCCTTCTTTCAGGGAACTTATTATGGCAGAACCTAACGGATTTACAGTAAATGATTCACCCGTATCCGGATTAAAGATAAAACCTGTGTCGCTTAATGCGATATTATTTTTAATCTTCATGAAATGTTTAATTTTTATTGTACAACAATTTTCCTGGCTTCAGACCTGTGGTTTCCTGCCTGGAGGTAATAAAAATAGACGCCCTTCGGGAGCTGGGCAGTATTGATCATCAGATCATTGTATTGACGATCGATCCGATAGTTTTCGATCACGCTTCCATTGGCATCCTGCAGGATGATTTCGCCTGAATGTGCCCCGTCCGGAAGTTCGTAAGGTACGATAGTGTATTCGCGTGCAGGATTTGGAAATGCAGGTTTTTCAACAGACAAAAACTGATCGTTCTGCCCCGAAGAAACCAATTGGCCGGGGAGGTCGTAAACCAGTGT
>CAYNDN010000813.1:0-2160 GCA_964395075.1 uncultured Lentimicrobiaceae bacterium
TTCTACAATATCACCCGCAACATTTATAAAAACATTTATGGAAACAAAATCATTTTCGAGGAGACAAACCACGATTTGGGATTGTGCTTCAGGTATGGTTGGAGCAACAGTGAAAAATATGGCTTTGTTAAAAAATCAACACTAATTAATATTTCTGACAAAACTGCAAAAGTTAATATGCTGGATGGTATCCGGAATATTTTGCCGCACGGTGTAGGCTATATATTCCAGAACGAATACAGCAATCTGGCCGATGCCTACAAAAAAAGTGAAAGGGTTGAAGGAAGTACACTTGGATTATATATGCTTAGTGCCATACCTGTTGACCGTGCCGAACCCAGTGAAGCATTGTTTGCAACGGCAGTTTGGTCGGTTGGCCCTGATCTTGCTGCAAATATTCTGCTTTCTGATGAACAAACAGAAGCCTTTAAACAAGGCAAACCTATTGAATCAGAAGAACACATCCGGGCAAGGAGAGGGGCATATTACATCAATGCGAATTTATCCCTGGAAGGAAAATCATCAAAAGAGTGGTACATCACAGCGGAAATTAACCAGAGTACCACCCAGGTTGCAGATATCAACCACCACATTTCCACATCCAAAAATATTATCGGGCTTTTAACAGCTGATATTGAAAAAGGAACTGAAAACCTGAAACGTATGGTTTCTCAGGCTGATGGATTCCAGTTGACCAATACCGAGGTTTGTTATGCGCGCCACTATTCCAATACCCTTTTCAACATCATGCGTGGAGGTGTTTTTGTGGATAATTATCAAATCGATACCGCCGATTTCAGATTATACATGTGGCAGATCAATCGCTTTCTGTCCAAGGAATTTCAATCCTGGCTGGATAAGTTGCCCAAGCATATATCATATGCCGATTTGCTCGGGAAGGCTAAACAAACTGGTGACGCCGATTTACAAAGAATTGCCGCTGAATATCTGCCACTTACCTTCAGTCGCCGCCATGGGGACCCGAGTCGCCCGTGGAATCAGTTCTCCATCGAAACCAAAAATGATGATGGTTCTGTAAAATTCAATTACGAAGGCAACTGGCGCGATATCTTTCAAAACTGGGAAGCGCTTAGTTACTCCTTCCCTGAATTTACCGAGGGTATTATCTCCAAGTTTGTGAATTCTTCAACCATCGATGGTTACAATCCTTATCGCATTATGCGCAATGGAATCGACTGGGAAGTACCCGAACCTGACGACCCATGGGCTTACATTGGATACTGGGGCGACCACCAGATCATTTACCTGCAAAAGCTGCTGGAGGTTTCTGATCATTTTCATCCCGGAAGGCTTGATGTGCTTTTGACAAGCGATAATTATACCTACGCCAATGTGCCTTACAGGATTAAACCTTACGATGAAATCATTCAAAATCCCAAGGATACTGTTGTTTTTGATTTCGATCTGAATAACCGGATAAATTCCGAGGCAAGCCACCTTGGCGCTGATGCCAAATTGTTGAAAAATAAGCAGGGCGATCAGATTTACAGGGTGAACCTTACCGAAAAGATTTTGGTAACGCTGCTTTCGAAACTGAGCAATTTTGTCCCCGAAGCCGGCATCTGGATGAATACCCAGCGCCCGGAATGGAACGATGCCAACAACGCACTGGTTGGGAATGGAACATCCATGGTAACCCTTTACTACCTGCGCAGATTCCTCAAGTTCTGGGATGATAAACTGACCAATGTCTCCATAAATGAAATGCCTGTTTCGGAGGAAGTGGCAACGCTTTTTGAGAGTATGCATCGCTTTTTTGCAGACAATACCGCCTATTTAAATACCGGCTTCAGCGATGCCGACAGGCTTCAGTTTGCCGAGTATTTGGGTAAAGCCCATTCAAAATTCAGGCACGAAATTTATGCCTATTCATTTTCCGGAATTAAGCGGGCTGTTCAGGTTAAAGACCTGGTGGCATTTGTAAAATTAAGTTTGAAATATATCGATCATACTATCCGTGCCAACAAACGCAAGGATTCACTGTATCATGCCTATAACCTGATTTCCATAAAACCTACAGGAATTTCAATCCGCTATCTCTACGAGATGCTCGAAGGCCAGGTGGCCGTGCTTAGCGCCGGATTGCTGTCGGTTGCGGAGAGCCTGGAGGTGCTGGATGCCCTCAAGAAAAGCAAGATG
>CAYNDN010000814.1:0-2159 GCA_964395075.1 uncultured Lentimicrobiaceae bacterium
TTCTGTTGGCTACTGAAGAGGTTCTACATCACCTGTATTCAAATCAATTTCATATCGTTCACCGGTGGAAAAGGTTGCAATGCAGGTGTTATCAGCCTGGAATACGATTTCACCTTCGTATGAAAAAGGATCATAGACCGTGCTCGTGCCTACTAGAGAAAAAGTAGAAGTGCCCTCAAATATGACATTATCATCTTTATTTGCTTTCACGTCCGTGTAGACAAACGAACTCGTCACATTATCAGTATGGTTATCTTCCAGATTGTAGGTCCAGTCCCCGCCTCTTGAATAAATTCCACTGTATGTATATTCAGAAGAAGATGACTCTACCCCACCTACTGTCCACGACCCCAAGATTTGAGTGTCCGAGTCCAAACGTTCAGAGGTTGTCATTTGATCTACAGTAAAAGTGTAGGTAATCACTTCGGTGTCACCAGAGCATGTGCGCGAATAGCTTTCGGCGATAGTCGAGTTTAAATTGATACCCCCACCACTTGAGGTCTCGGTATTGGTTCTGGTATCACTTTCAGATTCGTTGCAATCTATCAGTCCAACGATTTGCTCAGCCACGTAATCCATGTTGTATACTGCACCGTAGGTCGCAATAGCCATAGATGCCGCAACATACTCCGCAGCATTATCCACTGTGATGGGAACAGTAACAGGATCACTATCATCCTTCTCACAGCTGAGGATTGTTCCAGTTAATAAAACCAAACCGAGTAGTAGAATCTTTTTTAATTTCGAATTCATGATGATATAATTTTTTTTGAAAAAAATAAACTAAATTAATCTGCGATCTAATTTACAAAAGACAAGAAATCAAAGCCTGGGTATATTCCAAATCGAGTACCTCTTCAATTTCATTATCCTGAAAATAATCCACTTCGACTAACCGATTGTCATCGGTTCAGAATGTGGAACTGCTTATTAAGTGTATTGATCCCACCATCATCGGAACAACTCGTAAAAAAAGTGAGTATTCCTAACATGGTCAACACTCGTTCTGCCCTTCCTAAGTCAGAAAGGCCAATTAACTTTTGGGGTTCAGTAATCTTGGTACTACCATCTTCTTCTAACAGCTGATCGGGTGCGAACTGTTGCTCTTCTTCGAGTGGCGGTACGCACAGAGGGCGCCACTACAACCCGAGGACGGAAATACGGAGGATAATAACCAAATCGATATGGCGAGACCCAAACCCGATAAGAAGGTCCCCAGAACCAAGTCACTACTGGTGGAACTCGCCTGAAAGCCGGTACGATCACATAGTTTTTACCGTAAATCGCTTCATCACCAACCACCTCAACATTCACCTCATTGTTCTCATCTTTCACCACCACCAAAGAAGCTACATTTTTAAACGCAGTTTCAGTTACTGCGGCTTGAACATAAACTGTGCGCTTATCCCCTTCCTCTTTTTCCGTTACCTTCAAATAATCCACTTCACCGTCTCCGTTGAGATCAAGATTCGAAATCGCACTTTCAGGGTCGTTGAGACGTTTTTCAAAATCTTCAAGATCTGAAGACTCTCCGAAAATCTCTGCTACTACCTCCAGATCCAAATTTTCTTCTGCCTCAATAATTTCTTCCTCGCTTAAGGTGTTTTCCTTACTCATTTTGATTTCCTGTGAATGCACAGAAAAGCTTAAGAATATTCCGAATAGTAATAAGTAATTTTTCATGTTAATAATATTTAAATTTTATTAATAAGCTATTTATGGAATTTGCAATAAATTCATTCTCAAGAATTAATCATTCTCTTTTTTAGGTGGAACCAAGGTGATGCCTAATTGAAAAAAAGCGCCATTTTCAACATTGAATTGTTCATTCTCAAATGTGTCTCCTTGAAGTTCCAACCTGCGGGCCACTGTCAAGCCACCGGAAGCCTCCAACTGGATCATTTTTCCGATTCGGTATTTCAAAGTTGGCCCAACCACAACCCTTGTGTACCCGAGGTTAGTAACCAGCTCCAATTCGTTGTTCTCATTTGTACGGTAAAAATTGTAGTTATAGTTGGAGCCATCTACGGTCATTTGGAGGCCTGCGGTTAGTTTTCCATAAAACCGTTCATAGGTAATCTGACTGGGCAAGATGATTTTTAATTCGCTTTTCGGCTGAGTAAAAACGAACTGAAGCGCAGGCAGAAACATTGGATTAC
>CAYNDN010000815.1:0-2158 GCA_964395075.1 uncultured Lentimicrobiaceae bacterium
GGTGGCGTTTCCGGCTGATGCCCTCCAAAATACCGGCATCCAACCCTGTGATGTAATTGGCGCTTTTACACCCGATGGGCTTTGCGCCGGACGGATGGAAATTCAAAATGCAATATCCAATACCGCACTAAATATTTTTGCTGATGATGCCACAACTCCTGAAAAAGATGGTTTTGAAGTCGGCGATTTTTTTCAGCTAAAAGTTTACCGGCCTGCAACCGGCGAGGAAATGCTTCTGGAGGTAGATTTTGATCCGGCCTTGCCAAATATGGCCAATTTCAGCCCGCATGGAATCTCGGCGGTGCAAAGCCTGAAACTGCAGCCGGCAGGCGAAAGTGAATTTGCTGATATTAAAATCAACATTTTCCCAAATCCCACCACCGGCATTTTCGATCTGAGCATGAGCGCATGGCCTGAAACGACCCAAATCCAACTGCTTGACGCACGAGGTCAAACCATCAATACTTTCAAAATAGAAAACAAGCCAAACGGCCATTCACATGCATTTGATCTTTCGAATTTGCCCAAGGGGGTTTATTTCGTTAAGATAAATGGAGGGGGACTGGTAACAGTAGAAAAAATTGTGATTAACTAAAAACTATTTGACATGAAAAAGTTAAACATCACCATCTCAAATGATGAAATGACAAAATTTGGAATTCAGAAATCCACACTTTCTTTCTCTGAATTTCTGGAAATAATAATGAAGGAGATCAATAATAATACGCCGTACAGTGTGCAAGAGCCTATTGAAAAATATTTGGTTTCGGATCATCGAAACCCCAATACAGATGCAGAAAAGCGAAAAAGGGTCATTATTTCTAAAATTCAACAAGTAAAAGATGAATTGCTGTTGCAACAAATTGAGGCTGATTTGACCAGGACTATTGAAATTAGTGATGCTCTAAATACTGTTATTAAGCCGCTCAGACCAAGTATCAATGTGGATGAAATGGTTGAGGAACAAAACTATTCAGGGATCAACCGCGCTGATTTCGATAAGCTGATCAAAGAACTCGATATTCAGGAAGATATGGCTGATTTGCTCAAAACCGTTTAACATGAATTACCTGCTTGATACAAATATTCTGCTGATTTATTTGCGAAATGATCAGTTAACAGCAAAAATTGATCATCAATTTAATCCCTTAACCTTTCCAAACAGACCCTTGGTGTCGGTGGTTTCGTTAGGCGAAATAAATTCGTTGGCACTGAGAAACCAATGGGGAGAAAAACGTATGGATTTGCTGGACAGATTTCTGAAGAAGTTTCTGATTGCCGACATCAATGTTGAAACCATAATACACCGTTATGCCGAGATTGACGCTTACAGTCAGGGGAAACTCACCGGCAAGCCATTATCCATGAGCGCAAGGAATATGGGCAAAAACGACTTGTGGATCGCCGCTACTGCTTCTGTTTTAAAAGCCAAACTAATTACCATGGACAGCGACTTTGACCATTTGAATTATGTATTTATCGAAATTGAAAAAATTGATGTCAAAATTTAAAATCAGAACAAAATGAAAGTAAAACCGACATAACCCCATCCCCGGCCCTTCCCCGAATCGGGGAAGGGAGCCCACTCTCATGAGAGCAGAAGAAAAACCAAAGCGAAGCACTTTCGCTTAACAACCCACCTTCAACCCTTACGGGCGAGCGCTCCCCTCTCCACTTGGAGAGAGCCTGTCCCGATTATCGGGAGGTCGGGGGTGAGGTAAAAAGCTGGATGAAACAAAAGAAACATGGTAAAACTCAGAAACACAACAAACCACATTTTTCATTATGGTGCAAAACCTGAGATATTCGATCGTGCCCGACAATTAAGAAAAGATGCTACCGAAGCCGAGGAAAAGTTATGGAAGCAACTGCGTAACAAGAAATTTGAAGGATTAAAATTCAGGAGGCAGCATCCGGTAAATCAGTTCATAGTTGATTTCTATTGTCATGAAAAATTATTGGTAGTAGAAGTAGATGGTGGAATCCATAATGATGATGAAGTGAAAGAAAGAGATGAAGGCAGAGAAGCTGATTTACTGAATTTTGGCCTTACGATCATTAGATTTACAAACGAAGAAATAATGAATGATATGAAAGAAGTACTGGAAAAAATGAAAACAGCGATACAATAACCCCAACCCCGGCCCTTCCCCAAATT